>JBGPAT010000065.1:0-10502 GCA_041480885.1 Anaerolineae bacterium | reverse complement strand
GCAAAGGTTGTGACCACGACCATCTCATCGGGATCAGTCAACACACGAATCTTGTCGGGCAGAACCAGGTCGCGGACGTGGATGCCGTCGCCGACTTGAGCCAGCCTCGAAATATCCACCACGACACGATCTTGCAGGTCCGTGGGCATGCATTCCACCGATAGCGCATGCAAGCCCGTCACCAAGACTGCATCCAGATCCTTGACTGCCGGCGAGACGCCGGTGATCTCGATGCGGACCTCAGCGCGGATTTTCTCGGTCAGGGAGACCGCCAGAAAGTCGACGTGGAGAAGTGTATCCTTGATATAGTTGCGTTGCCGTTCCCGGACGAGCGCCGGGTATTCCTTGCCATCCACGTCAATCGTGATCAAGCTGGATGAACCAATCTTGCTCAACGCCTGCCCGGCGCTGCGTGCTTCCAGCGTTAGGTTGATGGGCTCGGTGCGGTGTCCATACAGCACGGCTGGAAGCTTGCCCGCACGGCGTAATGCCTTCACCTGCTTGCCGCTCACCGTGCGTTTGGTCGCCTTCAGCACGACTTTTTCCATCTGTCCTCCTTGAGCGCCTATCACCCTGATCTCCGTCAGAGTTACCTTCGCTCAATAACCAATCTCATCGCGTACCCGGGCCCCATGCGGACCAAGCCCGCGGCCAATCCGGCCGCCGACCCCGCCATCAACGCTTGACGTGCCTCAGACATGGTGCCTGCATGGCCCGGAACGCGGGTTGCCCAGCGAAACCGCGGTCCGCATCCGGCCCAGAAATCGCGGCCAGTAACGGGGCCGTCACGTCGATTCAAGACAACCGAGTCCGCCCGGATCGCTGAGTCCGTGCTGCCTGTCAGCGACGCTTAATTCGCCTTGACCGCGCCCAACGCCGAACCGTGGGCTTCAACCAGGGACGCTTCCAAGCAGAGTGCGGCGCCCCGATTTCCACGGATTCCATCGCAGCGGAATCGACCTTGAACCGGACAACGTCGATTGCCTGTGGCACTTCGCTTTCAGGGTTTGCGCCAGCCGCCGTGTCCGCCGTGCCGAAACGCCAGCCGATTCCGAAATAAGCGCGCCTCCTTGCAGGGGAGGCGCAAGTCGACGATGACGCATTTTAGTTGACTGGCCGGCTTTCGTCAACCCGCTCAGCCGGCATGAATTTTGGCAGATTTGTCTCAAAAGGCGGATGAACAATCCCATTTTCCGTGACGATCGCAGAAATGAGGCGATTCGGAGTCACGTCGAAGGCGGGATTCCGAGCTCGGGCGCCCTCCGGCGCAACGCGTTCACCCCGATACTGGATATCCAGCACCTCCCCCGGCTCACGTTCTTCTATCGGAATCAGAGCTCCGTTTTTCAACGCCAAGTCGATTGTCGACGTCGGAACGACGGCATACGCGGGCACATGATTATCTTGCGCCGCCAGGGCCAACATGTACGTGCCTACCTTGTTTGCGACGTCGCCATTTGCGGCGACACGGTCCGCACCGAAGAAGACCTTCTGGGCTTCGCCCGCACGCAGAAAGTACCCGGCCATACTGTCCGTGATGATCTCATACGGAATGCCATACCGCTGCAGCTCCCAAGCCGTGAGCCGTGCACCCTGCAACCGCGGACGTGTTTCGTCGACCAGGACATGAACCCGCTTGCCCTGCTCATGGGCCATGCGAATTACGCCCAGAGCGGTGCCCCAATCAACCGCAGCCAGCGCACCGGTGTTGCAATGATGGATGATTGTGTCGCCGCTATCGATCAAGCCGGCGCCGTTCCGGGCCATGCGCAGGTTGATCTCGACGTCCTCGTCGGCGAGCTTTTGTGCTTCCACCAGAATCGCCCGCCGAAATTCGTCTGCTGTTCCCGATATTCCACCTATCCCATCGATGACGCGCTCTACCGCCCAGGCGAGGTTCCTAGCTGTAGGCCGCGACGCCTTCAGCACAGCAGCCGCCCTCGTAACATCCAAACGTACCTCATCGACCGACGTACCCTTTGACTCCTGTGCCGCCAGAGCAAGGCCAAACCCTGCGGTAACTCCTATAGCGGGTGCTCCGCGCACAACCATGTCTCGGATGGCTTGTGCAGTCTCCACATACCCCTTGAGGGCGAGGATCTCAAAGGCGCCCGGCAAACGACGCTGGTCGATCATCTTGAGCTGGTTGTCTTCCCAGAAGACGGTCCGCACTGCGACGCTCACTTCTTGAAATGCTCTCCTCGCATGGCGATGAGCCTTTCGCGCGCCTCGCGCGGAAGATGCTCAACATGACCCAGCATGTGGGCGCGCCAAAAGACTTCAGACACGTGTTCGATGCGTTCAAGGTTGACGAGGGCCTCTTCCAGATCAACTCCCAATGTCACGGCACCATGCTGCCGGAGTAGGATCGCGGAATGCTCCTTGACGAACGGACGGATGGCCTGCGCGCTGTCTTGGGATGAAGGTGTGGCATACGGGGTCACCGGCACGTCGCCGACGGTCGCCAGGACCTCGGGCAAAATGTCCGAGGGAAACTCCATCCCGGCTACGGTCAAAGCAGTCGCAAATATCGGGTGCGCGTGGATTACGGCACACACCTTGGGTCGAACTTCATATATCTCCAGATGCATCGGGGTTTCCGAGGAGGGCCTCCGGTCTCGGAAAGATTTGGTCACTGTCCCATTCAGATTGACCACGATCAGATCCTCGATCTCCATCCGACCTTTGGACACTCCGGCAGGCGTAATCAGCATGCGGGTTTCATTGAGACGCACCGACACGTTGCCGTCATTGGCTGACATCAGATGACGTTGATAGCAGATTCGTCCGCACTCGACAATGGCTTTTCGAAGGGTTCTTTCAGATGCAGAGGCCTGGAAGCGCAGCATTTCGACCTCATTGTAAAGTTGATGGACGCGCTCCGTCAATGGACGAGCTGCTTTCTAATGGGCCGCCGCTGGGATTCGCGACTCTTGCCTCTGAGCGTCGTCGCCTCGAACCGGAGGGAACGCAGCGACGGCAGCCAACCAAACAAGTCCGCAAATGGGAGGTCCAAGTGCTGAGGAACTTGCCGCCTGGAGGTTCTGGGCTCGAGCCGCAAGGCCTGCCGTGCACATGACAGTATAATGAGCACAATCTCCGGCTCGTGACCGACAATGAAAAAATACCTCTATTTCACCGTCTTAGTGGCAGGCATGACGACTCTGGCGGCGGAACTCGCGGCCTCGCGCCTCATCGGCAACGTCTTCGGGACCAGTAACCTGGTATGGGCCAGCATCATTGGGCTTATCCTGATCTATCTTACGGTCGGCTACTTTCTGGGAGGGCGCTGGGCCGATCGTCAGCCCGAGGCACCCGCCATGTATCGTATCCTGGCGTGGGGCGCCTTCACGCTGGGAGTTGTCCCGTACGTGGCAAATCCAGTGTTGCAGCTTGCCGCCAAAGCCTTCGAGGGCCTGGACGTAGCCGTCTTGTTTGGATCTTTCGCCGCCGTGCTCGTCTTGTTCAGCGTGCCGGTCACTCTGCTGGGTACAATTTCCCCGTTCGCGATCCGTTTGAGCCTGGAGGATCCTACGACATCGGGCATGACCGCCGGCAGGATCTATGGCATCTCCACCCTCGGCTCATTTATCGGTACATTCATCCCGGTTCTGCTGACCATCCCAACAATCGGGACGCGAAATACCTTTCTAGTGTTTAGCCTGATTCTTCTCGTGGTCGCGCTCGTGGGCCTGGGTCGTTTCGGGGGTCGCAGTCTCTTGATCAAGCATCTTTGGATGCCGATTGTTCTTCTGCTCCTCGCTGCCCTGTCCACCGGGCAGACTCTGAAGAATAGCACGGGCCAGGTGTATGAAACCGAGTCGGCTTACAACTATATTCAGGTACAGCAAGTCAACGGGCTCACACTGCTGCGGCTCAATGATGGAGAGGGCGTACATTCGGTGTATAGTCCGGACACGCTGAACTATGGTGGGCCGTGGGCGGAGTTCCTGGTCGGCCCGTACTTCTATCAAAATGCGACTCCGGCACAAGTGCGGCGTATTGCGATCGTGGGGCTGGCCGCGGGGACGACGGCACGACAGGCAACGGCAGTCTACGGCCCGATTCCTATCGATGGGTTCGAGCTTGACCCAAGGATCATCGAGATCGGGGCCAAGTATTTTGACGAGAACCTCTCCAATCTATCCATCCACATCGGAGATGGCCGCTGGAATCTTGAGCAAAGCCCGAATCAATATGACATTATCGCCGTAGACGCCTACCGCCCACCTTATATTCCGCCGCACATGACCACGCGCGAGTTCTACCAGATCTGCTATGAGCATCTTACCAACATGGGAGTCCTGACCATCAATGTGGGCAGCGTCCCCGGTGACCGGCGCCTCATCGATGGACTGGCGACTACGATGGCAACGGTCTTTCCGTCGATATACGTGATGGACATCCCTGGCACCTTGAATTCGATGATCTTTGCCACGCGGCAGCCGACGACAGCTGCCAGTTTCGCCGCAAATCTTGCGCGTTTTTCCCAGCGATCTGATATTCACCCTCTGCTGCTCGCCACCATGCAGAGCACATTCGCCAATCTCAAACCAGACTACGACATCACACAGGTCTTCACGGACGATCGCGCTCCTATTGAATGGATCGTCAACGACATGGTTATTCGGTTTGCGCTCGGTGGACAGCTCGAGGGATTACAGCAATGACGAGGGTGGCGATCAAGCGTTGCGAGAATCGACCGGCAGCCCGGGTAGTCGATCCGAGATGGTCGTCCCACTTCGGCGGGAGCGCAGCCAACTACCAGACATGAGCAAATTGGATCGCGTGTGTTCATGGCTCGTAGCACTCCTGGTTCCTTTAGCCGTGATTGGGTTGGCGTTGCGGGCGGTTTTGGTTCCGCCTTACCTGCAGATCGAGTACCGCATGCCATACTTTCCACGGGATGATTACGGCTTCAGTACGCAGGATCGCATCCACTGGGCAACTTTCGCCTCACGATATCTGGTCAACAGCAGCAACATATCCTTTTTGGGCGACCTAACGTTCGCCGACGGCGCACCCCTTTTCAATGGGCGCGAGTTGAGCCACATGCAGGATGTCAAACGCGTGGTCCAGCATGCACTCCTGGCCTGGTACGCTGCTCTTGCCTTGCTGGCTGGAGTCTGGGTTTGGTCGTGGCGCACACGTCGCCTCGCCGTCGTTCGCCTGGGGGCAAGGCGAGGCGGCTGGTTCATTGTGGGACTAGCACTGGCGATAGGCTCGATCGTTGTGGTAGGTGTGGCCATGAATCCGGATGTGTTCTGGCAATTCTTTGCTGCTTTTCACGGTCTTTTTTTCAAGGGCGACTCTTGGCTTTTCGCCTATTCCGATACGCTCATCCGTCTGTTTCCCATTCGCTTTTGGCAGGATACTTTTCTCGCGGCTGGTCTGATTGTTCTCATCGGTGGTCTCGGCCTGGAATTGGGTCTTCGGCAGGATGGCGGCACCATGCATGATGTATAATCCTTTGCGAAGGAGTCACTGATGGCAGCAGCTCTGTCACTTGAAAACCGCGTCGCCTTGATTACGGGTGCCGGGCGTGGCATCGGACGCGCCATTGCGCTCGAATTCTCACGGCGCGGGGCCGCAGTCGTTGTCAACGATCGCGCGGGGGGAGATGCAGCCACTGTCTGTGAGGAAATCACCTCCGCAGGTGGCAAGGCAGCCCCATTTCAGGCTGATGTCTCCAATTCCATCGAGGCTCAGAACTTGGTCAAGTATGTTGTAGACACATTCGGTGACCTTCATATCCTGGTAAATAATGCCGGCATCACCCGCGACGGCTTGATCATGACGATGTCGGAGGAGGACTGGGACGCCGTCATCGCAACCAACCTGAAGGGCACCTTCAATTGCTCAAAAGCCGCGGTCCGACACATGGTGCGCAGGCGCTATGGTCGCATTATCAGCATCGCGTCCGTGGCCGGGCAAATGGGGAACGCCGGGCAGACGAATTACGCCTCCTCGAAGGCCGGCCAGATTGGTTTCACCAAATCGCTGGCGCGGGAAGTGGCCTCGCGTAGCATCACGGTCAATGCCATCGCACCTGGATTCGTCGACACCGGGATCCTTAGCTCTATGAATCCAGAGACCCTGGAGGCGGCCGTCAAAATGGTGCCGCTGGGGCGAAAGGGCAAGCCTGAGGAGGTGGCATACGCGGCCGCCTTCCTCGCTTCGGACGAGGCCGCCTTCATTACCGGCCAGGTGCTGGGCGTCGACGGCGGCATGGCGATGATGTGAGATTCGCCGACCACACAAATCGCTGCAGCAGCAAGGAGACAACGCATGTCGGACTATCATCGCCCTCCCGGCAAGACCACGGTGTCACCTGAAGTGCTGATCGCCATTGCCCGCATGGCGGCGTTAAACGTGCCGGGCGTAAGTGGCCTGGCGCCGGTGGCCGGCGGCGTCGATCGCCTCTTTCGCCGCGGCGGCACCGACGGCGTCCGCATGATCATTCATGACAACATCGTGAGCGGCGACATCTATCTGATCGTGAAGGACGGCGTGAATATCAGGGAGGTTGGCCGCGATGTTCAGCACCAGGTGGCCCGGGCGATCCAGGAGATGGTCGGGATGGACGTGGCCCAGATAGACGTTCACGTTGAAGACATCCAATACGAGGGGACCGAGGCCTGATCCTCCATGAAGTCCCGAACCAGGGCGCGCAGCGTTGCCCTGCAAGCACTTTACGAAATCGATATTACAAATCACCCGCCAGCAGAAGTACTGGCGCACCGTCTTGAGGAAGATCCGCTTGCGGAGGAGCTCGCCGAATTCGCCCGGCAGATCCTCCTCGGCGTCCTGCCCCTTACCCACGACCTCGATCTGATTATCGCCAAATACGCACCGGAGTGGCCTCTCGAACAGATTGCGGCCATAGATCGCAATATTCTGCGTGTTGCCTGCTGGGAACTTGCGGTGCAGCGGGAGACGCCCGTGAAAGTCGCCATCAACGAAGCCGTCGAACTTGCCAAGATGTTCGGCTCGGATAGCGCGCCACGTTTTGTAAACGGCGTGCTGGGCAGCCTAGCTGAACATCATGCTGAGATTGAACGGCAGCTCCGTAATGCCGTCCAGCCGTTGCCGGCCACGACGACCACGGTTCGTCCTGGTGAATGAATGGAAGTCCTCGGAATTGGTCCATCTGAACTGCTCTTTATCATCATCATTGCTCTGATCGTTCTGGGGCCCAAGGATATGCAAAAGGCGGGCCGTACCGTTGGTCGATGGCTCCGCCAGATCGTGACCTCGGACGGCTGGAAACTGTTCCAGCAGACGTCGCGCGAGATCCAGACGCTTCCGAACCGTCTCATGCGCGAGGCCGCGCTTGAGGAGTTGAAGGAAGTCCAGAAGGACCTCAAGCAGCCGCTTCATACGGGCCAGAGCATCGGCGGGCCGGCGCCAGGAAACTCTCCCGGCGCATCGCCCACGCCTGAGTCCGAACCCAACAACATCCTGCCATCCACGACAGCCGGGACATCGGCCTCAAGTGGCGAGGACGAGCATGCGTAGGTTCGCAAACGGCCTCTGGCGGGTAGTCACATTCCCGTTTCGGGCCGTCTGGTGGATTGTCAGTCTGCCGTTTCGCGCCGTCGGAGCCACAAAACGGTTCATGCTGACTGAGCCGGAAGAACATCCCCTCGGCGACGTCTTCGTGGACCTCGCCCAAAACAGCGATGCCCGTCAGGTGTTCTGGGACCAGGTGGAGGCGTTGCGCGGACACCTGCTACGCGCCGTCCTGGGCATCATCGTGGGAGTCGGCATCTCATTCGCATTCACCCAGCAATTGGTACAGTTCTTGGCGGTACCAGTAGGCGGCCTCGGCGCGCTGAAGGCGATAGAGGTCACCGAGTCGATTGGCGTCTACATGAAAGTGGCGATGCTGTCCGGGCTGGCCATCGCGCTGCCGTACGTTGCATTTGAGTTCTGGCTGTTTGCGGCGCCGGGGTTGCGCCCTCGGGAACGTCTGTATGGTCTGATCGGCATTCCGCTGGCGGCTGTGTTCTTCGTGGGCGGCGTGGCCTTCACCTATTACGTGCTGCTCCCGAGCGCGCTCCCCTTCTTGCTCAACTTCCTTGGCATCCAGGCGCAATTGCGTCCTGAGTCCTACTACTCATTCATCACGGGGCTGATGTTTTGGATCGGCGTGGCATTTGAGTTCCCGCTGGTCATTTACGTGGTGACGGCGATGGGTCTGATCAAGCCGCAGATTCTGGCACGGCACTGGCGCGTCGCCATCGTTGTCATCTCCATCGTCGCGGCAGCCATCACACCGACGGTGGATCCCGTCAACATGGGCTTGGTGATGCTACCGATGACTCTGCTGTACTTCATCAGTATCGCGCTCAGCTATGCCGCATACGCAGGCCGCAGAAGCCCGGCTGGCCAAAAGCCTATCCAGGAGGGATCGTCGTGACAGCCGGTATCCGAAAACCCCTTATCGCCATCGCCTGCCTGTTTGTACTCATGAGCTCGGCTTGCACGTTTTCCCCGATTCAAGTCCCAACGCTTCCGGCCCTTTTCACCCAGTTGCCCGTGCTGGGGAGTCCCACTGCGAGAGTGCTGCCAAAAGCACGGACCCTCTTTCAAGCAACATTGCCGGAGCGCCTCGGAGCGGGAGAGAGCCTCGCACTGAGTCTGTTGGACGAAGTCACTGGCATTGCTCTCAATCCCCAGTCATATCCGATGCAGTCGGTGGATGGATTAACATACACAGCCGCGCTGGCCTTACCCTACAGCGCTGTCATCAAATACCGCTATTTGAGACTGGGAACCCCCCAGGCGCAGGAGACGACTGCCCTCAACGCAGCGATCCGCTACCGCCTGTACCTCGTGGCGGGTCAGGCTGAGGTCAAAGACTACATTGGCGGCTGGAGCGACCGGACGTACGCGGCGCAGATGGGAAGCATCCAGGGTCGCATTCTAAACGCAGATACCGGCGCGCCTGTGCCGAGCATTCTCGTCAGCGCGGGCGGCGAGAGGTCCTTCACGGACTCTGCAGGGCGATTCGACCTCGAAGGCTTGGTCGCAGGCACACATAATCTGGTGGCCTACGCCGTGGATGGTACCTACTCGACATTCGAACAAGGTGCAACCGTAGCCGCCGGTCTGACGACGGCCGCGGAGATCAAGCTCAAGGCCGCAACCTTGGTTCATGTCACGTTCGACGTCAGCACGCCCAAAGACGTGCAGGGGGCTCCTGTACGCATTGCAGGCAACCTCTTGGAGCTGGGCAACACCTTCGCAGACCTCAAAGGCGGAGTCAGCACCATCGCGGACCGGATGCCGGTAATGGCAATACAGCCTGACGGCCATTACACGGTGAACGTCAGCCTACCGATCGGCGCCTACGTCCAATACAAGTACACGCTTGGCGATGGTTTTTGGAACGCCGAGCACACGGCGGCTGGGCAGTTCCGACTACGCGAAATGATTGTTCCCGCCCAGGATGTTGTCATCCAGGACAGCGTCGACACATGGCAGGCAGGATCGTCTTCCCCCATTCTCTTTGAGGTCACGGTCACTTCGGACACACCCACGGGTGACCTGGTCTACATTCAATTCAATCCGTATGGTTGGACCGAACCGATCCCGATGTGGCCAATGGGAAACAACCGGTGGGCTTACAAGTTGCACGGTCCCATCAATACACTGGCGACTTTACACTATCGCTATTGCCGGGATGGTCAGTGCGACAGCGCGGACGATCTCTCCACTGCAGGCCCGTCCGCGAATGGCCGGGCAGTGGACACAAGCCTGGTCGGTCAAGATATTCAGGATACGGTAACAGCCTGGGCTTGGCTGCGGGCCACGGAGCCTATGACCCTCGTCGGCACTTCGATAGCGGCGCGGCAGACTGGTTTCATGAGCGGCGTTGAGTTTCAGCCCGCCTATCGGCCCGGCTGGTCCTACTTCAATTCGCAGGCGGTTCAGAGTGTTCAAGCGCTGGGTGCAAACTGGATCACCTTCACCCCGAGCTGGACATATTCTCGTGCTCAGCCGCTCGAATTCGGCTTGGCACCCGAGCAAGACCCCTTCTGGCTGGACGCAGCCATCATGATCAGCCAGGCACGCTCCATGAACTTAAGCGTTGCAATCTTCCCCATCCCGCACTTCGTGAGCTCTGCTGCGGATTTTTGGCAGAAAGCGCCGCGCGATTCAACCTGGTGGCAGATGTGGTTCGATCACTACCGGGCCTTTGCGGTTAACTTCGCAGATCTCGCAGCGCAAACCGGATCGCAGGCGCTGATTATCGGCGGCGACTGGCTGGCACCCGCGCTCCCCGGCGGCACGCTCGTAGATGGCTCAGATTCCGGTCTCCCCGCGGATGCAGATGCGCGCTGGCAGGCCATCTTTTCGGAGGTGCGGCAGCACTTCACTGGAAAAGTGCTGTGGGCACTACCGTACACGCCCGGGAAATTGCCGGCATCACTGAATTTCCTATCGTCCGCCGATGGCATCTACTTGCTTTGGAGCGCTCCCCTCGCCACTCGGAG
>JBGPAT010000064.1:0-10601 GCA_041480885.1 Anaerolineae bacterium | reverse complement strand
GGGCTCGCGGGCGATTGCCCGTATCTCGACGATGCCATGGTAGATTTCTGGGACCTCATTCTCCAACAATCGCCGCAAGAAATTGCGATGGGCGCGCGAAAGAATGATCTGGGGGCCGCGCGAGCCGTCCTTGACTTCCAGGACGACGGCGCGAATTCGATCATGCAGCTTGTAGCGTTCGCTCGGAATCTTCTGATTGGCAGGCAGGATCCCCTCAGCCTTCATATCCAGACCAATCGTCGCACCCTGCACATTCGTAGTCTGCACGATGCCTGAAACGATTTCTCCGGTCTGACGGGCGAAATACTCCATCTGGGCGGAGCGCTCGGCCTCGCGGATGCGCTGCTGGATGACCTGGCGTGCGGTCTGGGCAGCCACGCGGCCAAAATCAGCCGGCGTGGATTCGACGAGTACCATGTCGCCCAGCTGCGCCTCGGGGTTCACCTTGCGTGCTTCCGACAGAGTGACCTCGGTCTTGTCCTCCTGGACTTCCTCGACCACTTCTTTTTCGGCAAAGATGGTGACTTTGCCGGTCTCAGTGTCCACCGTAGCTTCGACTTGCTGAGCCGTTGAAGCGTTCACGGCCCGCCGGTAGGCGGAAACCATGGCAGATTCAATAGCGCCGAGGATGATCTCCTTCGACAGCTGTTTTTCTTCCAGTACTTCATTGAAAGCCAGGGCGAACTCGTTCTTTGGCATGCGAACTACTCCATCATTCCTTATACAAGCAGAAAAGTGGGGGTTGCCCACTTCTCGGAGTCAACAGCGTTGGCGCTACAGTGAGTTGTATTCTAGCACAAGGCCGCGAATGTTGCAAGATATAATTACCCCCATGAAAGGCCGGGACCTCGAGAAAGCGGCCCTGCGCGGGGAACCTTCCTATGTCTGGCGAGAGGGCCAGCAGCGCCGGCTGGACATGATCGCGGCAGCGGCAGGCCCGCGCCTTGCCGGGTGGGTGCTGGAGGACGGGTGCGGCGTCGGCATGTACATCCAGCACATGGCGGCCTATGGCGGCCGCCTGGTGGGATTGGAGTACGACTTCGAGCGTGCCCGTCAGGCTGCATCCGGCTCATCCGCCATCATGAACGGAGCCGGCGAGTTGCTGCCTTTTCGTGCCTCGACGTTCGATCTCGTTCTGAGTCACGAGGTGCTGGAGCACGTGCAAAACGACCGGGCCGCCGTGCGCGAGATGGTGCGCGTTCTCAAACCGGGGGGACGGGCAGTCCTTTTCTGCCCAAACCGGGGCTATCCCTTCGAGACCCACGGAATCTACTGGAGAGGCACGTACCGATTTGGCAACAAGCTGTTCATAAACTATCTGCCTCGATTGTTGCGCGATCGGCTGGCTCCCCACGTGCGTGCCTACACCGTACAGGACTTGGAAAGGCTGTTGGACGGCCTGCCAGTACGGGTTATTGAGCGCAGGATCATCTACGGCGGATATGACAATATCGTCGCTCGCCTGGGAGCGGCCGGAAAGGCTTTGCGGACAGCGCTGCAGTTCCTGGAGAAGACCCCCATGCGCTTTCTTGGCCTGTCACATTTTTGGGTGATGGAGAAGACCTAGGCTCGATAGAGGGCAAACACATGAAGCATTACCGCGTCAAGCCAGGGCAAGAAATCAACCTCAAGGATTCCGATCCAGCCGAGTCGGGGCAGTTCAAGGGCGGAAAGGCCGAGGGCCTGCTAGCCATAGGAGAGCTGACGCGTGAGCTGGAGTCGCTCCAGGAGATCCTGTATGCCGAACACGCCCACAAGGTATTGATCGTGCTGCAAGCCATGGACACAGGCGGCAAGGACGGCACCATACGGCGCGTCTTTGAGGGCGTCAATCCGCAGGGCGTCAAGGTGGCCAGCTTCAAGGTGCCCACCGTGCCCGAAATGGATCATGATTATCTCTGGCGTGTGCACCAGCAGGTGCCCGCCAAAGGCGAGATGGTGATCTTCAATCGCAGCCATTATGAGGATGTGCTGGTGGTGCGCGTGCATCAGCTGGTGACCCCCGAGGTCTGGACAGCCCGCTACCAGCAAATCAACGACTTTGAGAGAATGCTGGCGGCCGAGGGCACCACCATTCTGAAGTTCTTCCTGCACATCAGCCCCGAGGAGCAGAAGAAGCGCTTGCTCGCTCGCCTCAAGGATGAGACGAAACAGTGGAAATACAACCCGGCCGACCTGAAGGAGCGGCAGCTTTGGAAGAAGTACATGCAGGCCTATGAGGATGTGCTGAGCCGGACCTCGATGGACTTTGCGCCATGGTACATCGTTCCAGCCGACCGAAAATGGTATCGGGATTGGGTAGTGGCCACCACGCTGGTGGAAACCTTGCGCAGTCTGAAAATGAAATATCCCAAGCCCGCATTTGATGTGGAGGCCACACTTCGGGATTTCGATACATTGACGGCGGACCTATGATGTCATGGAGCTAGGTTGTTCCCCCGGCAGCCGATACAGACGTGGCTGCCAACCGATCAAGCCGGATCGTTGCGCGTGCCCTGTGGCCGCAGCCTCAGCATGAACCCCATGGTTAAGGAGAGCCAGCTAGTAATGGAGGCCAAATGACTCAATCGCTTAGCTGCCCAAACTGCGGAGCCTCGCTGGAGTACGCGGGAGGCGGCAGAACGATGAAATGCCCCTACTGCGGCACGACCGTGGAGGTGCCGGAGGAGTTCTGGCAGGCAGCCGAGACGGCCCAGACCGCCAACAAGTGGAAGAAATACATCATTATCTTCCTGGCGATTACCGTGGGACTTCCCACGTGCATGGGCGTGTTGGCATCAATGCTCGGCGTGTTTGGCACGCTGCTTGGAATTGGCGCCGGTATTTTCGGCGCGATCATACCTTTCATTCTGCACATCTTTGTCCACTAATTCGCCTCGTCGAGCAGGAAGTCGAAAGTGACAGGTGGCTCGCGACTCCAACGATGATTGACGAGTACTCGCGCCTGCTTTGAGACCCTCTGAGAATGACCCACAGGTCTCCGTGATGTTACGGATCCCTTAGGCCGGATGGCTAGATATGTATGGGCGTTCCCTCCGCGACGTGGGCGGCCTCCATGAGCACTTCGCTTAGAGATGGGTGGGCATGGACGTTGCGGGCAATCTCGTGGGGGGTCAATTCCATCAGGTGCGCAAGCGTAAGCTCAGGCAGCAGTTCCGTGACCTCAGGGCCTATCATGTGTGCCCCCAGTATCTCCCCGTATTTCTCATCTATCACAAGCTTGACCCAACCGGCATAATCGCCCAATCCAAGAGCCTTGCCGTTAGCCTGGAACGGGAAGCGCCCGATTTTGACGCTGTGGCCTCTTTCCTTGGCTTGGGCTTCCGTCAGACCAAACGATGCCACCTGGGGCTGGCAGTAGGTGGCACGCGGCAGCATCTCGTAGTCGAGCGTGATCGTGTCCGCGCCAGCAATATTCTCGGCCGCCACGATCCCCATGGCAGAACCCACATGCGCCAGCATCAATTTGCCGGTGACATCCCCGATCGCCCAGATGTTAGGCACGCTGGTCTGCATTTTCTCGTTGATCTCCACAAAGCCTCGCTCGTTGATCTTCACGCCGACCTCCTCCAGCCCGAATCCCTTGGAGTTCGGACGAAAGCCGATCGCGACCAGGGCCTGCTCGGCCTCCAACACGGTTTCCGTGCCGCCGGCGCTCACCTTGACCTTGGCGCCGGTTTTGGTCGATTCAACGGATTCGACCTTGTGCCCCACCAGGCACTTGATGCCGCGCTTCTTGAATTCCTTCTCCAGTTCCCTGGAAACTTCTTCATCCTCCAGCGGCACAAGTCGCGGCAGCATCTCGACGATCGTTACATCAACGCCGTACGAGCTCCAAACCGTGGCGAATTCGACCCCGATGGCGCCCGAGCCGATGATGATGACCGACTTAGGGAGTTTCTCTTGGAGAATCGCTTCCAAATACGTAACGACATGCTCGGCGTCCACTTTCCATGCCGCCGGGACCATGGCGGTCGCGCCGGTGGCCACAATAATGTTCCTGGCCTTCAACTCTGTCACTTGCTTGTCTGCGCCCGTAACGGTGACCGTATCCGCGGTCTTCAGCCGCGCCTCGCCCATGTACACGGTGATGCCGTTCTTCTTCATCAGGAAACCCACGCCTTTGGTCAGCCGGTCTGAGTTCTGCCTGGAGCGCTTGACGGCCACACCGTAGTCCAATTTCAAGTTGTCGAATGAGAAGCCAAAGTCCTTGCCGCGTTCGCGCAAGGTGTGGGCGACTTCCGCATTCTTCAGCAGCGACTTTGATGGGATGCATCCCACGTTCAAACAGACGCCACCCAGCCATTGCTTATCGACGATGGCGACTTTCTGCTTCAGCTGAGCGGCGCGGATGGCGGCAACGTACCCGCCCGGCCCTGCACCGATCACGACGACGTCATAGTTGTCAGGCATTTTTCACTCCATAAGACCAAGACCCAGATGATCGAAACGAATTCAACGCCCGCCGATTCTACTACCCGCCCCCGCCCGATTGCGTGATTCCTCGCTACACCGACCGCCGAACGCGCGACTTGTACTCCTGGTAAGAATCTGGGAACCTGGCGTTCAGGTACAGTTCCTCCCCGCGGATGATCGCGCGCGTGACGGTCCAAAGCAGGAGCGGACTGAGCAGCATCCCCCACAATGTTCCCGCCAGGAACGTGAAGCCAAGATAGATCAGGAAGAATCCCAGATAGATGGGATTGCGGGTCCACCTGTACGGACCCTGAATCACGAGCGCAGTCGTAGGCCGGTCGGGATCGGGGGTGGTGTGCGCCTTGATCATATGCGACATGGCCAGGCCGGCAGGCAATAGTCCCCCTACAACCGCCAATCCACCTGCGATGCGAAAGGCCGTGAGCCGGGGTCCTGCCAAGGGCACCGCCCAATTCAGCACGAGCGCGCCGACGAGGTGGCCCACGAATATCGCGGGCGGCGGAACCCTCACAGTTGCATGACCCGTGCATTCGCTCACATCAAGCCCATTTCTCCAACGTATCCTTCACCTTAGCGAGGAATGCATCGGCCGAGGCACCATCGAGGATCCGATGATCAAACACGAAGGAAAGATATACCATCGGGTGGATCGCGAACACATCATTGCCGTCCGCGTCGCTGACGGCCACGACCCGTTTCTGGATGGCGCCGGTCCCCAGGATGCCGCACTGAGGCTGGTTGATGATCGGCATTGCAAAGAGAGAGCCGCCGATGCCATGATTCGTGAGAGTAAATGTTCCGCCGCGCACTTCGTCCGGCTGCAACCTCCTGGCGCGCGCCCGGGCAGCAAGGTCGTTGACGGCACGGGCGATCGCTAACAGCGACAGATTGTCGGCACTCTTGATAACGGGCACAATCAGGCCTTCCTCTCCGAGCGAGGTCGCCATGCCAACATTGATGGCTCCGTGTACCAGCACGCCCTCCTCCGTCCAAGACGAATTGGTCGTTGGGAAGGCCCTGAGGCCGGCCACGATGGCGCCTATGAAGTAGGCGGTGAACGTAAGCCTGGCTCCGTCCCGTTCGAAGTCTTCTTTATTAGCCAGGCGGTGCGAGGCGACTTTGCTCATATCAGCATCCATCAAAGTCAGAACGTGCGGCGACGTCCTCTGCGACACGAGCATGTGCTCGGCGATTTGGCGTCTGATGATGGTGTGCTTGATCAGTTGATCGCCTGGAGCCTGCGCCACGCGAGTCGCCGACCGATCACCCGCCGGAGCTCGTTCCTGACCTGGCGCGCCCACCTTGCCAGTCCCCACGAAGCTCAGCACGTCGGTCTTGGTGATACGCCCGGACAAGCCGGTTCCCCGAATCTCCGAGAGGTCGATATGTCGCTCGGCTGCAATCTTGGCGACCACAGGCGAGATGAAGCCGACGTCGCGGGAAGGTCTGGCGCCGGCGCGCTGGGCCTGAGTTGGAGGCTGCCCCGCTCCGGCTCCCTGGACAACCGCCGCTGCCGGACGTGGACTTTCCACGCTCTCACCGGGCTTGCCGATGAACGCCAGCACCTCCCCAACTCTGGCAGGCAAGCCTTCCTGCGCGACGATCTTGAGCACCGTGCCCGTAACGGGCGCCGGGATTTCCGTATCCACTTTGTCGGTGTTTATTTCCAACAGCGGCTCAAGCTCCTCTATGGACTCCCCCTCCCGCTTAAGCCACTTGGTAACGGTGACTTCTTCAACACCTTCGCCCAGCAACGGAACAAGGACCTTGGTTGCCATGGATTCCTTTCAAGCCTGCCCGCCAGCGGGCCAGCAGACTTGTTGTTGCGGAACTAACCTCGTAGACCAATATGCCTCTTGAGCCTCTACCAGTGCCCTCTGATAGCCAGTCAGCACTCGAGGAGCCCTGTAGTGCTTCATCATCGTCACGCGTGACGCACCAGATCCCCTTCACCTGATCGGCGGATGCCGGCGCGGGTCGACTTCGCTCATCATCTCATAGACCGCGTCAAATACAGTCTCCGCATTGGGCTTGGACCAGTAATCACCATCCGAGCCGTAGGCCGGCCTATGCGCGGCGCCGGTTAATGTCTTCGGCTCGGAATCGAGATTAAAGTATCCGCCCTGCTTCTCCACCACTTGCTGCAGCATATACGCCGATGTCCCCCCGGGAACATCCTCATCCAGGAACAACACGCGGTTCGTCTTCTGCAGGGACTCGGCGATGCGGCCGTGCAGGTCAAAAGGCAGGAGCGACTGTACGTCGACGACCTCCGCTGCGATGCCGGCCTGGCTGAGCTTGTCGGCTGCGTCGAGTGCAATCCGGCAGCACGCTCCGTACGTCACCACCGTAACGTCGCTTCCCTCGCGGATCACGTCCGGCACGCCCAGCGGCACAGTCATCTCGCCGATGTTATCGGGCAACTTCTCCTTAAGGCGATACGCGTTCAGCGCCTCGACCAACAGCGCCGGCTCGTCTGCCTTGAGCAGGGTATTGTAGAATCCCGCTGCCTGCGTCAGGTCCCGCGGGACAAGGACGTACATGCCTCGCAACAGGTGGATCAGGCCGGCCATCAGCGAACCGGAGTGCCAAACGCCCTCCAGCCGGTGCCCACGCGTCCTCACGATCACCGGTGCGAGTTGTCCTCCAGCAGTACGCCAGTGTAGCGTGGCCAGGTCATCAGACATGATCTGCAGGGCGTACAACAGATAATCCAGATATTGGATCTCACAGATCGGCCGCAAGCCCCGCATCGCCATGCCGATCGCCTGCCCCAGGATCGTGGCCTCCCGGATGCCGGTGTCCGTGACGCGCCACTCGCCGAATTTCTCCTGCAAGCCCTTGAAACCCTGGTTGACGTCCCCCAGCTTCCCCACGTCTTCCCCCAGAGCGATGACGCGCGGATCCCGCTTGAGCATGGCATCAAAAGCGGCATTGATGATCTCGTGGCCAGCCAGTGTCGGCGAATTGTCCGAGTACACCGGCTTGATTGCCTCGATCTTCAACGCGCCCCCGTTGTAGAGGCCGGAGCCATATCGTTTCAGATTGACCGTATCCTGCTCGTTTTTCCATTGCACCAATAGTTGTTTGGCCGGGTTCGCCTCATCTCCCAGGACTCGCAAGGCGGAGTGCGCCGCCGCGTGCACATCCCGCCTCAACGGCGCCGGCAACGAAGCCAATCG
This sequence comes from Anaerolineae bacterium, assembly GCA_041480885.1. GTDB lineage: Bacteria > Chloroflexota > Anaerolineae > Anaerolineales > Villigracilaceae > Fen-1038. The sequence continues at coordinate 2,982 of JBGPAT010000064.1, read as the reverse complement.
ATCTTTGATCTCAGTCAGCGCTGCCGCTTGGGAGGAACTACCCGCCATCTCGTCGAGCATATCCATGACCTGCCCGCGCTCCTCCTGGATTGGCTTGAGATAGGCCTCCCAGGCAGTTTGACGTAGGCCTTCAACTGCCCGGTAGTCTTCCTCTTCCATTTCCTTGATTTCGAGCTCTGTCGCCAGGCCGGCTTCAATCATCCAGGCGCGCATCTTGCGGATGCAGTCGAATTCAGCCTCCCATTTGAGGCGTTCTGGTGACTTGTAGCGCTCCTGGCTGCCGGATGTGGAATGCCCCTGGGGCTGGGTCAACTCGGTGACGTGAACCAGCGAGGGGATATGATAGCGCCGCGCCAGGCCGGCAGCCTTGCGATACGTTCCTACAAGCTCAGGATATTGCCAGCCTCGGACCTGATAGAGCTCAAAACCGCGCTCGCATTCTTCCTCCAGACAGTCGTCACGCTTAAATCCCTGCATGATCGCATAGATGTTTTCCTTCACCATCTGAAACTGGTTGGGCACCGAAATGCCGTAGCCGTCGTCGTATACGGTGATGACAGCTGGCGCCTGCAGGACGCCGATCGCATTCACGCTTTCCCAGAATAGTCCCTCAGCTGTCGAGGCATTCCCAATTGTGGCAAAGGTGACCTCGTCGCCGTTGTGCGAGAATCCTTTCAGCCTTTCCAGATCGTTGAGCTGCCGATACACAACGGAAGCATACGCGAGACCTACGGCGCGCGGCATCTGCGTGCCGGTGGGAGAAACGTCTGCCGCCGTGTTGTAGGTCTGGGTCTGATCTGCCCACGAGCCGTCGGGCTTGATGAAGCGTGAGGCGAAATGGGCATTCATTCCCCGCCCGCCCGTGTTCGGCTCGGCCTCCAGGTCAGCGTGGGCGTAAAGCTGGGCAAACATCTGCTGCAGGCTCATCACCCCCAGCATGTCCATCCAGGTCTGGTCCCGGTAGTAGCCAGAACGCCAGTCACCTTTTTGAAAAACGTGGCCAATGGCGATGTTTGCCAATTCCTTGCCATCGCCGAAGATCCCGAACTTGGCCTTCCCGCTCAGCACCTCCCGCCTGCCAATGAGACTCGCCTGCCGCGATCGGAAGGCGAGTCGGTAGTCTTCTATGATTTGATCTCGTTCGAGGGGAATGGGAAATGAACCAGCCGATGCCTTGGTCTTCGGCATTTACTCTCTCCTACGTTATTGATTATAACGGAATTGATTTACATCGAGACATGGTTCCCCTCGATACTCACAACAACGGTGGCACCGTATCAGGTCCGATTCGGCTGCGCGGCCAACCAGGATGCATCCTTGACACAGGGAGCGTCCGTGGCATTGGGGTACGCCGCTCGAGTGTGAAAAAGAACACATCCGATGTTTTGCTAGTCAGACGGTGTCGCGCTAGGCGCGCTTGTGTAAGCCAGGCATGGCGGCAGAATTGGAATCCGATGGCTGCGGCGAAATCGGCCCCCCACTGAGCGTGTCGGAGGCTTTCATCTGGGCACTCCAGCTTGCATTTCTCTGAAGCTGGCTGCGCAAGTACCTGGTGATCACTCGGATGATCGCAGCTGGGACCTCGGGTCGTTCAGCCAGGATCTGCCGGAAATGGGATTCGTCCAGGCGCAGCACACGAGTCGATTCGACTGCCTTCACGGAGGCCACTCTCGGTTCGGGATCGAGTAGGGCCAATTCACCGAAGAGGTCACCTTCCCCAAGCTCATTCAACAGGCGATTACCATCCCATACCTGGACTCGGCCGCTGACCACAATGTACATACTATCGCCATGATCGCCCTTGTTGAAAATGCTCTCGCCTTGATCGAAGGAAAGCTCCGCCACTTGCTCGGCGACGTCTGCCAGAACGTTATCGGGCGTCTCGCTGAAAAGCGATGCTGACTTCAGGATCAGCACTTTTTCGACCAGAGATAGCATGTCACGTTCTCCCGGGGCATGCGTGGCTGGGGACAGCCGCTGCAGGCTCCATTGACTCATATCGCAGATTCGCGGATCCGAGGCGGTCCGCAATCTCTGCAGGTGCTCCAAGCTGAATTCCAAGCGAAGTGTGCCTGCAACATAAATGGCACACATCCGGATCCAAGGGGAATACTTGACCTCGGATTGATCTCCGAGCAGCATGTCGATCAGCCCATCGATCGTCAATGCGGGTGTCTGCACTCCCGCGGCCCGCCAGTCTCTCAAACGGCGCTCAGGCGGGTTGTTTTCGATCAGCGGCAAGATGAGCGGCTTCAATCCCACGGGCAGCAAGGAATCGACCGTCTCCAGAGCAAACGCGGCCTGAGTGACCGCTCGTTCTTCAAGCGTCTTGTGGGCTCGTAGAATGGCCTGCGGATCGTAGACGAGCGACAAGAGCAACAGCACGCGGCTGCGGGATTCTTGCAAGGCCGCTTCCAATGCACCTTGCAGGACCTTCGCCTCTTCGGGCTGCTCGAGAGTCTGCAGCGCCTGCACGCCGCTGACGATCAACGCGGCGAAGCCGATCTCGGACTTGATCTGGGTGACAACTTCCCCAATCGACTTGGCTCGAAACCCAAGTTTGCTAAGGGACCGCAGGACCTGCAACCGGAGCTGCGGATCCGGATGATCCAGCCGGGCCCGGAGCAGATCGATCGATTTTGGATGTTGGATGGCCCCCAACACCCGAGCCAGGCTGTGAAGCCGTTGTCGCGGCACTGCCGTCTGATCAGTGCTTCCCAGCCCATCCGCGATCGCTGGCAAGCCCGCCTCAGCGCTTTGGACGAGCACTTGCTCGGCAACCTGTGCGGTCTCAGGCATGTCGACCGCGGCCACAACTCTTTCCAACATCTGTGTACCCGCCTGACGACCGCCCGCCCGGACGGCCGCCCGCCTGACCGTCACGGCCTCGTCCGTCAGGAGTCTATCAAGCAGAGCTTGAGATCGAACCTGGTCCGTCGCGGCGAAGACTTCCGCGGCCAGGGCACGATCATCCGCGTCCCG
>JBGPAT010000063.1:0-10636 GCA_041480885.1 Anaerolineae bacterium | reverse complement strand
GATCAGGAGGCCTTGCGTGAGACGTTGGCCCGTTGGGCTGACCGCGGCACTTGCGATGTCATCCTGACTACGGGTGGGACGGGCTTTGGGCCTCGTGATGTGACGCCTGAGGCCACGCTCTCGGTCCTTCAACGGGAGGCACCTGGTCTGGCGGAAGCCATGCGGTCGGCGAGCCTGCGCGTCTCTCCGCATGCGATGCTATCGCGCGCCCGGGCAGGCATTCGTCGCCGGACGCTTCTGTTGAATTTACCAGGGAGTCCGCAGGCTGCTGTTGAGAATCTGCAGGTCGTGTTGCCCGCTCTGGAGCATGCCGTGCAGCTCTTGCGGGAGGATCCGCGTGCGGAGGCGAGCCACAAGAAAGCCATAGTATAATCGTCGGGCTCGCTTGCCACGCCATGTCGTCTTTGCGCCGCATGCAACGACACGTGCAAGACTCCCAGTGTTGATTTTGAACTTCCTCATGAGGAAATATCTATGATTGATGTGAACGACCTGCGCAAGGGGGTGACTTTCGAACTGGATGGAATGCTGCTCAAGGTCACGGAATACAGTCACAACAAGACCGGAAGGGGCAATGCCTCCATCCGCGTCAAGGCACGTAACCTCCTTACAGGCTCGAACATCGACAAGACCTTTCAGTCAGGAGACCGGGTGCAGGAGGCCCGCTTGGATTTTCACAATGTCCAGTACCTGTACTCAGACGCTGACTTTTATCATTTCATGGACAATGACACGTTCGAGCAACCGGCCATCAAGGCTGACGTCCTGGGGGACCAAGCGGCCTTTCTGAAACCGGGCATGGAGGTCAAGCTGACCTTCTACAACGGCGCTCCGTTGGACGTCGAGCTGCCCACCTCGGTTGAGATGCAAGTCAAGGAGGCGGAGGTGGCGGTTCGGGGCGATACTGCCACCGGTGTCTCGAAGAAGGTCCGCACGGAGACCGGGCTGGAAGTTCAGGTTCCAAACTTCGTGAAGGCAGGCGACACCATCCGTGTCGATACGAGGACCGGGGAGTACCTCACCCGAGTCTAGCGCTCCAGTCTCGAAGAACCGCTGCATCCGCCGCATATCTCCCAGAGAGGGCGTGGGTCTCAACGCCACATGGTGTGTGCCGATCCGAGCCCCGTTAGCCTTTCCTAAAGTCGTCCCGATCCCAAATGCGCACGCCTGCAGGCAAAGACTGCAAGTACTTCTACGGCAACTATTTTCGGGGCCGCAGGGATGAGGAGTGCCGTTTGCTGCAAGCTTCGGGGGAGCGTTGGACGAAGGACCTGTGTGGAACCTGTCCGGTTCCCGAAGTGCTGCTGGCCAATGCCTGTGAGTTCCTCGAGTTGCATGGACGCGTGACGCATTCGCCCGCATCCTTCTTTCGCGGGCGCGTGCGAGTTTCCACATTTTGCTCGAAGGTCAAGAGGCCCGTCACCGAACCACACGTTGGTTGCGGGGAGTGTCATCCTCTGCCGCCCGAATTCGTGGTGAAAGCCTAGGAGGCTGTTATTCCGTTAGCCGCGCAAGAATCGAAAATGAAGCTCACCGTATTGCTTGACCTTGACGACACGCTCCTGGACACGAATATGGGAGCCTTCCTGCCAGCCTACTATCAGGCCTTGGCAAAGCATCTGAATTCTTTCGTGTCGCCAGACGTCATGCTGGCAGCGCTCAAGTCTGGCGTGAACATGATGCTGGCCAACATTGATCCATCGCAGACACTGCAGGAGGTATTTGAGGCCGATTTTTATCCACGCCTCGGAATCCCCAAGCGGGAGCTTGCCGACTCGATCGATGACTTCTACGGCAGGGTATTTCCTTCGCTCAGCAGCACCACCGAGCGGAGACTGGGTGCACGCGAGTTGATTGATTGGGCACAGGCTGAGGGGCATCAGATCGCCATTGCCACCGATCCACTCTTCCCGCGGCAAGCAACGCGCGAACGGATCCGGTGGGCAGGACTTGAGCCCGAGCGCTTCGACCTGATTTCTTCGTTCGAAACATTCCACTTCAGCAAGTCCCATGCGGCGTACTTTGCGGAAGTGATCGGCAGGCTCGGCTGGCCAGACCGCCCGGTCGTGATGGTAGGCAATGATTTCGAGCGTGACCTTGTGCCGGCGGAGAAACTTGGGTTGATGGTGTATCATGTCGATGGCGTGACAATGTCTCCAATCCAGTCGACAGGCCGATCGCCGGCGGCAGCGCCGGCATTGGGCGCCGGCAATCTCACCGAGGTTCGCGGGTGGCTCGAGACCATCGGGCCCGAATCGCACGCGCCAGCGTTCCGGGGCAGGGACGCGGCCGTGGCGGTCCTCGAGGCGACTCCGGGAGTGTTGCAGAGCCTCGTTTCTGCGCTCAGCGCCGCATCATGGGCGCGAGCGCCGGCCGCGCAGGAATGGTCGATGATCGAGCTGGTCTGTCACCTGCGTGATACGGAGCGTGAGGTGCATCGCCTGCAGATCAAGACGCTGCTCGAGGCCGTCATGCCATTTGTTCCGAGGCCAGATGCGGCCGTGTGGGCCAAACAGCGGCAGTATTCGAATGAAGACGGTCCGCAGGCGCTGCGCGAATTCATTGAGGCCCGAATTGCCTCGCTGAATCAGCTTAGGGGTCTGGCTGGGGACATATGGGATCGAGAGGCCCGTCACGCCATTTTTGGGCCTACGAATTTTGCGGAAGTGATTGGCTTCATGGCGGACCACGACAGAATGCACCTGCAGCAGGCGTGGGGCATCCTGGCGGCTCTGAAGTGATCAACGCAACCGAAGCCGGCGGGGCGGGTTATAACAGGCAGCAAGCCGGTAGGACAAGATGCCCTCTTGTCCTACTTTTCTAGGAGATCCGTATGAGGCGACGAGTAGTTGTTACGGGCTTGGGGTGTATCAGCCCAGTCGGTTTGAGTGCACCTGAGAGTTGGGCTGCGTTGCTCGCGGGCAAATCCGGTGCCGGCCCAATCACGCATTTTGATGCGAGCGGGCACAAGACGAGATTCGCGGCCGAAGTCAAGGGCTTTGATGCGGTGGGGCGCTTTGGCGTTCGCGAAGCCCGCAAAATGGATCGCTTTGTGCAATTTGCGGTGGCCGCCGCCGAGGAGGCTATCGAACACGCATCGCTTAAATTCGATGCATGCGATCGGGATCGCGTCGGTATCATCATCGGCACCGGCATCGGTGGAATCAGCACGCTGCTCGAGAGCCAGGATGTACTTCGGCTGCGCGGACCGGAGCGAGTAAGCCCTTTTCTAGTCCCAATGATGATCGCTGACAGCGCCGCCGGTATCCTCGCCATCCGCACGGGCGCTCGCGGCCCAAACATGGCAGTGACAACCGCCTGTGCCACAGGGACGAACGCCTTGGGGGAGGGCGCAGCAATGATCCGCCGCGGCGCGGCCGACATCATGTTGGTTGGCTCGTCTGAGGCGGCCATCGTGCCACTCGCCATGGCTGGCCTGAACGCAATGACTGCGTTGTCGACGCGAAATGAAGCTCCTGAGAGAGCCTCGCGGCCATTCGACCTCGAGCGCGACGGCTTTTTGATGGGTGAGGGAGCCGGCATGCTGGTGCTCGAATCCCTGGAGTCGGCTCAATCGCGTGGCGTCGCTATCCTATGTGAGTTCACGGGTTACGGCACATCAGATGATGCGTATCACATCTCCGCGCCTGCTGAGAATGGCGCCGGAGCCGCCCTCTCGATGCAGCTGGCGCTCGAGGATGCGGGTCTCAAGTTGGAAGACATTGGATATATCAATGCTCACGGCACGTCTACGCGGCTCAATGATAAGAGCGAGACGGCCGCCGTCAAAAGTGTATTTGGTGAGTACGCCTATCGGATCCCCATCTCCTCCACGAAGTCGATGACGGGTCACCTGCTTGGCGCCTCAGGTTCGCTTGAGGCCGTGGTCTGCGCCCGCGTCTTGAATGAACACTTCTTGCCGCCGACCATTAATTATGAACACCTGGATCCGGACTGCGACTTGGATTACGTACCCAACGCAAGCAGACGGGCAAGCCCGCGGCATGTAATGTCCAACTCGTTTGGCTTCGGTGGACACAATGCCACTCTCATCATGAGCCGGTTTGATTCTTAGCCATCAGACACAATGAGGCGTCTTAGTGCACCTGACGCCTTGGGAACACACGAAGGAACCTTTATGGTAAACGCACACATCACCGGCTGGGGAATGGCGGTTCCCGACGCCATCCTGACCAATGACGACCTGGCGCAGCGAGTTGACACTAATGATCAATGGATCCGCGATATGACCGGGATCCGTGAGCGGCACGTGGCCGGCAAGGATGAGTTCACGTCGACCCTGGCGGTCAGCGCCTCAATCAAGGCGCTCGCGGTTGCGAACCTCAAACCCACGGATATTGACCTCATCATCTGTTCCACATCCAGCCCCGATTTCATTTTCCCAGCCACCGCGTGTCTGATCCAGGATCAACTCGGCGCCAGCAAAGCCGGCGCGTTCGATTTGTCCGCCGCGTGCACCGGGTTCATATTTGCACTCAACATGGCTGCCCAAGCGATCCGAAGCGGTTCGATTCGAAACGCGCTGGTGATCGGGACGGAAACGCTCACGCGTTTCGTGGATTGGCAGGATCGAAAGACCTGCATCCTGTTTGGAGACGGCGCGGGCGCGTTCGTCTTGCAGGCGAGCGACCTTCCAGGCGGCATTCTTTCAGCGGTGATGCACTCCGACGGCTCGGGGGGCGATTTGCTCTCGCTCCCCGGCGGCGGCAGCCGATTCCCGGCCTCCGAAGCCACCATCCGCGACGGAAAGCATTTCATCCACATGAATGGCCGGGAGGTCTTTAGATTCGCCACTCGTGTAATGGGACAGGCTGCCAAGGAGGCCCTGGATATTGCCGGCCTTACCACCCAGGACATCCAATGGATCATTCCGCATCAGGCCAACCTTCGAATCATTGAGACTGCCGCCAAATACCTCAGACTTCCGCTGGACCGCTTCGTGATCAACGTCGACCGCTATGGCAACACCTCCACGGCCTCCATCCCGATCGCAACGGTCGAGGCTCTGGAGAAGGGGCTGATCAAAGCGGGCGACAAAATAGTTCTGGTAGGTTTCGGCGCAGGTCTTACCTGGGGAGCCCTGACTGCCGAATGGACTGGACCGCTCCCGTCCGAGCGCAGCGTCCATGTTGAACGCTACCGCACGTGGGCGAGGTTCCGCTCGATTTTGCTGCGCGTGATGCGCTTCATCGAGGGCCTCATTTGGGGACGCAGTTCGTGAGGCCGCAGGTTACCGCCCGAACCAAGCTAAGTCAGATTTCTATGACTGTGGTAAAGTCAGGGCCAAGGAGCAAACATGCTTTTTCGTGATTTTGGTCTACCTGAGCTACTTATTATCCTGGTGATCATCGTCCTGCTCTTTGGCCCGGGGCGAATCGGCAAGATTGCCGGAGAGGTCGGCAAGGGCATTCGCAACTTCCGTGATGGGCTGAGTGGCAAAGACAACAATGCAGAAGCGGGGCCTCCGAAAGACCCGGACAAGAAGTCTTGATTGACGAAAAGGCCCTCTAGGAGGGCCTTTTCGATTCGAGCTCCGCAGTGAGTTCCGCGGGCGTGGTGATGGGCAAGTGACAGACGAAGTTCCGACAGACATAGGCGGTGGCCTTGTTGCCTTGCAGCGAGCGGTCCTTCAAAAGGGTGGGCGCCTGATCGGCGGGCGGAAATGCCGACGCCGCAATGACCAGATTGGGCCGATAGGCTGAATCGAGAATCTCGATCAATGGCAGAGCTTGCGCTTGTTCCCGGAATACAATGCTGACTTGCTGGCCGCCCGCCACGGCGAAGTCGCTGGCTGCAAGCCACCGGGCAAACGCAGTGGGGTACCGAGGTGCGTTCTCCATGACCAGGCGCAGGGCAACCTCCGCCATGTCCCGATATCGACCATTGTCCGAGAACGCCGAGAGTCTCAGCAAGGCCTCCGTGGCCAACGCGTTTCCCGAAGGCGTGGCGTTGTCCTGGAGATCCTTGGGTCTTATCAGCAAAGCTTCGGCGTCGCTCGGCGTGTCAAAGAACCCTCCGGCGGGGTCGGAAAAACGCTCTATCATCTCGTCCGCGAGTGCGCGCGCGGCCTGGAACCAGCGGTTATTGAAATCAGCTTGATAGAGGTCCAGCAATCCCAGAATCAGGGCAGCGAAATCTTCCAGGAACACTTCGCGGCTCGCGGCTCCGTTTCGCCAGATACGTCGCAGTTGGCCGCTTGGCCGCAGTGCTGACAGGAGAAAGTCCGCATCACGCTCGGCGATTGCCAGGTACTCGGATCTCTTCCTTGGGTCGCTCAAATACCGTGAGGCCCCGGAAAAGGCCTGCAGCATGAGCGCATTCCAGGCCGTGATGATCTTGTCGTCGGTTGCGGGCGGCGTTCGGCGCTCACGGGCAGCCAGCAGTTTCCGGTGGCCGGCCGTAAGCTGCTCGGCCACCGTTGTTTTGTCGATCTTGAACCGGGCGGCAAGCGATGCATCATCGAGCGCACGCTGCAACACGTTCTTGCCATCCCAGTTTCCCCCTTGCGAAACGCCGTACGCGGCGAGGAAAACTTCGGGCATGGACTGGTCAGCGAGTATGGCAAGAATCTCATCCTTGCTCCAAACGTAGTATCGGCCTTCTTCACCCTCAGAGTCCGCATCCAGGGAAGAGTAGAAACCGCCGTCGGGATGGGCCAACTGGAGCAGGGTGAAATCCAGCGTTTCGATAACGATCCGTTCATAGAAAGGATCGGCGTCGATCAGGCCAGCATGCAAATAAGTCAACGCAAGCTGGGCATTGTCGTAGAGCATTTTCTCAAAGTGCGGCACACGCCAATGATCGTCCGTCGAATAACGCGAGAAGCCTCCCCCGATCACATCGTACATGCCTCCGCGCGCCATGCTCCTGAGAGCATGGGTAGCAGCTTTCAGGGCATCGTGGCTTGAAGGCGAGTTGCTGACCGCGCGTCGGAGGAGGAACTCAATCGCCATTGGCTGCGGAAACTTGGGAGCGCGGCCCCAACCGCCGAACTCCCAATCATAGGATTCAACAAGTGCGGCGGTGGCAGTCTCCAGCGTGGTTTCGGAAGGGTTGCCGGCACGCCCGATTGCAGGCACATCCTGCAGGCGCCCCGTCACATCTGCCGCCGCTTGGGTCAACTGCGCAGGATCGTCCGTCCACATGCGGGCGAGACTTAGCAGGACATCTCTGAAGGCGGGCATGTCGTAACGTTGAACAGGTGGGAAGTAAGTCCCGGCGTAGAACGGGCGCAGCTCCGGCGTCAGGAACACGGACATCGGCCAGCCCCCCGAGCCGGTCAGAGCGGCCGTAGCTTGCATGTAGATGGAGTCCAAATCGGGACGCTGTTCGCGATCGACTTTGATGCACACAAAATGCTTGTTGAGTATGGCAGCGGTATCGGGATCTTCAAATGATTCACGCTCCATCACGTGGCACCAATGGCATGCCGAGTAGCCGATACTAAGAAAGATGGGCTTGTTTTCGGCCCGGGCTTGAGCCAAGGCTTCCGGACCCCATGGATACCAGTCCACCGGGTTCTCCGCATGCTGCAGCAGGTACGGTGAAACCTCATGTGCCAAGTGATTGGGCATCAGACAGGACCCACTGAGTGGAGTGCCGGCTGCGACGGCGAGAGATGCCTGGAGTACAATGCGCCCATGCAGCGATTGCGGTCCCCGTTCTTCAGTTGGTGGACGGCATTGATCATGATGGGGGTAATCTTCGAATTCTCCTCTCAGCCGGCTGCGGAGTTGCCGAGTCTTGGTTCACTGGACTACCTTGTGAAGAAGGGTGGGCATTTCATCGGTTTTGGCTTGCTCTCGCTGGCATACTGGCGCGGATTTCAATGGCAAGGCAGGCGGGCCGTACTGGCGTGGTTGCTCGCCGTGGCCTACGCCGTGAGTGATGAGCTACACCAAGCCTGGGTGCCTGGGCGGCACCCGTCCGGGCTCGATGTCGTGTTGTTTGACGGTACTGGGGCTGCGTTGGCGCTTTGGCTGGCGTGGCGCGCCCGCTCCCGGCAACGGGCGGCGCAGGCGCCTTTGCGGCCCCGGTCATAGAACCGCGCGCCCGATCCGGTTCGTGCCGACCGGTCATGGCCCGCGCGAGCGGCAACTACTCAAACTCCAATTCCGTATCCTCGTCATCGCCCCATTCTTGCAGCCGCTGGATGTCAATGTCGCCGAAGAGCGTGTCTTGCTGGGCTTGCACCCGGTAGCGCTTGATGAGTTCCAGCAATGCGAGAAAGGTCACCACGATCTCAAGCCTGGTAGGCGTGTCGCCGAGCAGGCGGCGAAACGATGTGTGTTGGAGCTGTTTGAGGGATCTGGTTATTAGATCGATCTTCTCGCGTATGGTGACTTTCGGGATGCTAATCACGCTTCCCAAGGGTTCGCTTTCGGGCAGGCGAGCAAAGACGAATGCCGCCGCGGCAAGCAGGCCATCAAGTGTAAGACCCGAGGGATCAAACCTCGGCTTCAGCTTTGGCGTGGGCGCGATCCGCAGATAGGTCTGCAGTCCTGCGCGCTGGCGGACATCCAACCAAAGGCCGATTTCCTTGAACCGCTTATAGAGCCTGAGCTGATCCACCAAGGACTGACCCACGTCCTCTTCGCTGGACTCGCCAGCCGGCGGTCGTGGTAACAGGGCCTCCGACTTAATTTGTAGAAGTCGCGCCGCGATGACCAGGAAAGCGGAGATTTCATCGGGGTGGGCCTCGTCCAGGCTGCGTATGAAGTCCAGGTACTGATCTGTGACCATGGCCAACGAGATGGTCGTGATATCCAGTTCGGCGCGCTCGATGAGATCGAGCAGCAGATCGAGCGGGCCCTCATAGATCGGAGTGCGAACCGTGTAGTTGGTGTGCGGGCCCAGGGGGTTGTCCATGGAGAGCCGCATTATATCATTCAGCGAATCACGGCGCATTCAGTCCCCGCTGGGATGTTAGACCCCTGTCGGCGCTCTCCCTTGCGGAGGGGCGGTTATAATTATGTCATGACCACGAAGCTGACACACCTCGACGATGCTGGCCGTCCCCGGATGGTGGACGTCGGCGCCAAAGCCGAAAGCAGCCGTTGTGCCATCGCCAAAGGCGAGATCAAGATGGAGCACAGGACTCTAGAATTGATTCGCGGCGGCAAGATCGAGAAAGGCGACGTGCTGCGAGTCGCGCAAATCGCGGGAATTATGGCCGCGAAGCGAACCTCGGAACTGATCCCTCTCTGTCATGCTCTGCCATTGACCAGCGTGGAGGTCGAGTTCACGATCGACGATGGCTTGCCGGGCGTAATCATCACCGCAACGGCAAGGACCATCGGAAAGACAGGGGTGGAGATGGAGGCCTTGACCGCGGTTTCCCTTGCAGCACTAACCATTTACGATATGGCCAAAGCCGCCGAGAGGACCATGCGAATCCAGAATATCCGTTTGATCGAGAAACACGGTGGCAGGTCGGGCGATATTGTGAATGAATAAGATCAGGGTGCTGCTGTTTGCCACGTTGCGTCAGCATGCGGGGGCAAAAAGCATATTGATCGAGGTTCCCGAGGGCACCGACATACGAGGCCTGATTGACCGTCTGAGTACAGAATATCCCTCCCTGAAGCAGGACTTGACAACGGTGCTTGTGTCGATGAACAAAGAATATGCCCCGGAGAATGCGGTCATTCCGGTGGACGCGGAGGTCGCATTGTTCCCCCCTGTCAGTGGGGGTTAGCTGACGCTGGCGCGGCCCTGCGCTGGCGGTCGACATCACGGACCAGTGGATTGCCGTTCGTGAACTAAAGTGGATTTCCCAACCGTCTTCTCCGTCACCGAATCCGAGATCGACTTGAATGGTCTGTTGGCACGCATTACTCTGCCGACGACGGGGGCAGCTGCCATCTTTGCAGGAATGGTCAGGGGTGTGACGTCCCGGGCGCCTGCGCACGAGACTGCCTATCTGGAATACGAGGCGTATGTTCCGATGGCCGAGGCCAAGATGCAGCAGGTAGCCCGCGAGATACGAGAGCGCTGGCCTGTGGTTGAGGGAATTGCGATTGTGCAGCGAGTAGGCAAGCTGGACCCCCAGACGCCGACGGTTCTCATCGCCTGTACCGCGGCCCATCGCGACAACGGGGTCTTTGAAGCCGCTCGTTATGGGATCGACCGGCTAAAAGAGATCGTTCCTGTCTGGAAGAAGGAGGTCGGCCCCAGCGGGGAGTGGTGGATTGAGGGCGAGTATCTGCCGAAACCGGGCGAGTAATGAAGATCGGCTGCCTGAACTGCGGAAGGCCGTACCCGGATTCGGGGGCGCCTCATCGGTGCCCAATGTGCGGCGGACTCTTCGATGAGATCGAACCACTCCGCTGGCAGGGAGCAGACGCGACGGAACACGGCATTTGGCGGTATGCCGGAGCCCTGCAGGCACTAAGCACCAGAATCACGCTGGGCGAGGGTAATACTCCACTCGTGCCGGCCCAAGCATTCGGCCGGCTCATCCATTTCAAGTGTGAATACGCCAATCCGACAGGTTCGTTCAAGGACCGGGGCAGCGCAGCCATCGTATCGTTCCTCATTTCCAGAGGGGCGACTGAAGCCGTCGAGGACTCGTCCGGCAACGCTGGCGCCTCGTTCGCGGCATACGCGGCGCGGG
>JBGPAT010000062.1:0-11049 GCA_041480885.1 Anaerolineae bacterium | reverse complement strand
CGGGCTTGCAATAGAGCAGGCGTGCAGATCGCGGCGGGCGACACGAAGGTGGTTGATAAGGGCCACGGTGATGGTGTCTACATCAATACGTCCGGTATCGGGGTTGTTCCCGCGGGCGTGGATATTTCCCCGGGGAATGCTCAGCCGGGAGATGCTATCATCGTCAGCGGCACGGTGGGCGATCACGGAATCGCCATCATGTCGGTGCGTGAGGGCCTGAAATTCGAGTCACAAATCGAAAGCGACACGGCGCCGCTCAACGGCCTCGTGGCATCCATGCTTGAAGCAGCACCGGACGTCCACTGCCTGCGTGACGCCACGCGCGGGGGACTAGCTGCAGTGCTGAACGAACTTGCAGAGGCATCGACGGTGGGCATTGAATTTGATGAGACCATGGTACCGGTGCGGATGGACGTCAGCGCGGCATGCGAGATGCTGGGGCTGGATCCGCTGTTCGTCGCCAACGAGGGCAAACTCGTGGCAATCCTGCCGGGGAAAGCTGCCGAAGCGTGCCTGGCTGCCATGCATGCGCACGAGAGCGGCAAAGACGCCCGGATCATCGGGAATGTTGTCAAAGACCACGCCGGCCGAGTTGTTGCGAGGACCGCAATAGGCGGCACAAGAGTCGTGGATTTGCCTGCAGGGGAACTGTTGCCCAGAATCTGTTAGGCAGCGACGAGCAATCTGCTGCCCCGGCCTAAAGCAGGATCTTCGCGAGGTCTTGCAGTCCGTCGAGGTCGTCCAAGTCCAGCCATTGCAGCATCAGTCGCTGGGCTCCTGCTTCCGAAAGCTCCTGCAGCTGTTCCTTGATATCATCGCCGGCTGCCACGATGACACCGCGGCCGCGCAGCTCCTCAGCCGTCCGGCCGCGCGCCTCAAGCTTCTGTTTCAAGCCTCGACGGTCCCTGGCAAAGACACAGCCAGTCATCAATGAACGCCTGACGGACCTGGCTGGGCGACCGTTCGCCTCCAGGAGCCAATCGAGTCGGCGATTGAGCCGTTTCAGTTGATCCGGTGGAAGGAAATTCCCGTTCCACTCCCGCGCGTAGCGCGCCGCCAATGGCAGCGTATGCTTGATGCCATTACCGCCGATGAGAATGGGTGGGCCACCGGGCCGGGAGGGTGATGGCAATACCTGAGCCTCCTGGAGATGAAAGTACCTACCCGCGTAGCTCACGGGGCCGGCTCCGCTTAACAACTTGGCTACGCATTCCAACCCCTCTTCGAATCGTGTGAAGCGATCCTGCAGGGACAGCAGGTCAAATCCGAACGCAGCATGCTCACGTTCCTGCCAGCCCGCCCCCACGCCCAGCGTCAAGCGGCCCCCGGAGAGATCGTCAACGGCCGCCGCCATGCGGGCGGTGAGGGCCGGATGTCTGAAGGAAAAGGGCGTGACCAGTGGACCGAACTCAAGGCGCGAGGTGTTGGCAGCCAGCCATGTCAGTGAGACCCATAATTCAAGTGAGGCCTGATCCGGGGGAGTCGCGTTCGTGAAATGATCGGAGCGATAGAGGCCGGCAAAGCCGAGATCCTCCACGAGCCGGACGATCTTCTGCCAGCGCGGCCAGGTCAATCCATCTTGCCCTTCTACCATGATCGCGAACTCAAGCATGACGAATCCTTTGAAATTCCCTTACACAGGTGGGGCAGCGCCAGCCATTCGCCGTCGTGGCGGGGGTGAATCGCCTCAGTCAGCTTCCCACTTCGCACAACCGCTGTCAATGCCCGATCGACCAGCTCGGTCGACCATCCGAACAGCTTGCGGACGTCGCGGGCTTGCGCAGCCCCTACGGACGCAAAATACATTTCGAGGAGGCTGGAACGCGCATCCGATTCGCCGATGGTTCGTGCCTTCTGCGGCAATTCGGGGTAGTGGCGCGCGGTGATCTGATAGATGAAGGCATATTTCCAGGCTCCAGCTTCCGCAACTCCAACAGGGAGGATCTTGAAGTCCTTCTGCAGATCCTCCAAGGCGCGGTTCCACTCGGACTCTTTGGCGCTTGACATGCGGGCTGCTCTGCGCAACGAAATGGAGTCGAGTGGTCCATGTTTCAGGAGGGCGTCATAAATGTTCCTGGCGGCCAGCGTGAGATGGCCCTCCTCATACGCCAGAAGGTGGTCTTCTTCAGGAGACCCATAATTATCTGTAAGTGCATAGAAGGAGGGTGCAACTGCTAACGAGATCATGGTGGCCTTGCGGCGCAGCACTTTGGCGTAATACCAGGTTCTCATGGGAAGCGCGCTGTCCTTCCATCCCCACGTGACGTGGCCTGGATCATCATGCTCATCGGCAACCGGCCGGTTTCCAGCCACGGCGGTCCAGAGGCTTGGAAAGTCAATGCCCTTGATCGGCCAGAAGAACACAAAGCCGCGCTCATCGATGAATTTCAAGGCTCGCGACGGCGAAGCAAGGGGCCTCGCAGGAGGCAAGTGATAGCTTCGAACGCGGTGGGCGCTAAGGCGGGTCAAGTTGATCGTTGTCATGCCGTGATGTGATCTCATTGGGGGTCTCAGCGTGCAAAAGCGGGCACAACGGATTCTAGCCGAAGCTTGGGAGTTGTGCAAACCGACGTATAATTCCTGCGGAGGTGGTGTGTGTGCTGATGTGACGGCGCTGACATACCTCATCGACGACGAAGTCATTCGGGCAATGGGCTTGCCCGTTGAGGGCTGGAGCGCGCGTTACCTGCACTCGATCGTGGGCCGCGCCACCCGCCGTTTCTCCGTATTGTTTGCGGAGGTAGATCGTATCGTTGCCGAGCACGGCTTGCCGGCCGGTGCCCGTTGGCTGCTGCTGAAGCTGGTCGCGGATTTCCGGGTACGCGGTGCAGAGAACGTTCCTCCGGTGGGTCCGCTTATCATCGCCTCCAATCACCCCGGGGCCGTGGACTCAGTCGCTCTTGCCACGACCGCTGGGCGTTCAGATCTGAAAATCATAGCCAGTGCGGTCCCCTTTCTCCGGAACCTGCCTCACGTGGGCGAACATCTGATATTCCTGCCCCGCGACGATGTGCGTGAACGGATGCTCGTCGTCCGGGAGTCGATACGGCACCTGCAGACGGGTGGTGCGCTACTGCTCTTCGCACGTGGCAGCATTGACCCGGATCCCGCATTCATGCCGGAGGCCGAACAGGAACTCTCGGCGTGGTCGCGGAGTCTGGAGATCTTCCTCCGAAACGTGCCGCAGACCCAGGTGGTTGCTAGCATAGTCAGCCACGTGGTTCAACCAACCTACATGCGTCATCCGCTCGTCTGGCTGCGCCGGACGAGAATCGACCGGCAGCGCCTCGCGATGATGATCCAAATCATCCAGGAAATGCTGGGCAAGCAGCTCAATCTCGTGCCTCGGGTCTCCTTTGGACCAGTGCTCAACACGTGGAAAGAAGGGACTGCCCAGAACGCTCTGCAAGCCATCATTGCTTCAGCAGAATCGCTGATGCGATCACATCTTGCATGGCACGCATAATCCCCGACGTCCAAGTCTTCGAAGACCTCGAGACTGCCAGCCGCGCCGCCGCCCGGATATTCGTGGGAACTGGCGGGCAGGCCATCGCGCAGCGGAAAAGATTCCTGGTGGCGCTCAGCGGCGGCAGTACACCCATCCGCCTCTTTCAACTCCTGGCAAGCGAATATCGCGCTCAAGTTGACTGGGACAAGACCCACTTGTTCTGGGCCGATGAACGTTGCGTGCCTGCCGAAGATCCGGAATCTAACTACGGCCAAGCCCGGCGGATCTTGCTGGAGGCTGTGGAGATTCCCGAGACTAATGTCCACCCAATTATTGGGTCGCTGGCGCCGCACGAGGCCGCGACCAAGTACGCTCAGGTGCTTCAGCAGTTTGCCTCGCAGCCGCTCAGGTGGCCCCGCTTTGATCTTGTACTGTTGGGCATCGGCGAAGACGGACACACGGCTTCGCTCTTTCCCCGATCCCCGGCGGATCCAGATTCCCCAACCTTGGCTGTCATAGCGCACTATCGGGGTCGACCGGCGGACCGGGTGACTTTGACGCCGCGGGTTTTCAACAGCTCTAGTCTAGTACTCTTCATGGTAGCGGGCAGGAACAAGGCGGATATTCTCGCCGCAGTGCTAGGCGATCGGCACGATAGGGTCTTGTACCCGGCCCAGCGGATCGATCCCAAGGGTGGCAAGGTCATCTGGCTGGTGGACGAAGCCGCCGCCGGGCAGCTAGGCAAGGAGTTGTTTCCGTAGGTGGATAGAACTGGCCGTGACTAGTTTGTCCAAACTTCACTGGGCCACGAAACATGGTTTGCCCAGTTCATCAGGAGGCGCAGCACAATGGAACTCGCAATGATCGGACTTGGCAAGATGGGATTGAATATGGCCACACGCCTGGTGCAGGGCGGCCATCGCGTCGTGGGATATGCTCTCTCGGCTGACTCGGTGGCGGCTGCAGTCAAGATCGGTGCGGAGGGGGCGCGGTCGCTGCAAGAGGTAGTTGCCAAGCTGCGGGCGCCGCGCCTTGTCTGGCTGATGATACCGGCAGGGAAGCCCACTGACGACACAATTGACCAACTCTCTGGGCTGCTAAGCGGGGGCGATCTGGTGATTGATGGCGGCAATTCAAACTACAATGACAGCATCCGTCATGCGCAGCAGCTGGAGGCCAGTGGCATTGAGTTCATTGATTCGGGCACCAGCGGCGGCGTTTGGGGTATCACGGAAGGCTACAGTCTGATGCTCGGGGGCAAGTCGGAGGTTGTCGACAAGGCGCGTCCCATCTTCGAAACCCTCGCTCCGGCCAAGGACAGGGGCTGGGGATACGTTGGACCGCATGGCGCCGGCCACTACGTCAAGATGATCCACAATGGCATCGAATACGGCATGATGGAGGCGCTGGCGGAAGGCTTTGACATCATGAGAGCCAAGACGGATTTCAGTTTGGACCTGTACAAGATCGCCGAGATCTGGCGATATGGCAGCGTTGTCCGTTCGTGGCTCCTGGATTTGACGGCGCTCGTGCTGAAGGCAGACCCGTCGCTGGCCGATATCGAGCCATGGGTAGCCGATTCGGGCGAAGGCCGCTGGACGGTTTCAGAGGCAATGGACCACGCCATTCCTGCGCCGATCATCACGCTTGCCCTTCAAATGCGCTTCGTCAGCCGCGACAAGGAGAACTATGCAGCTCGCCTGCTCGCGGCCATGAGAAACGAGTTCGGTGGGCACGAGGTCAAAAAGGCAGACTGACCCGAGGCAAGTCTATCGGCAGCTGCTCGTCTCGGGCCTGCACGGCATAGTCAGGAAGAGACTTTGACGCTGTTGCAGCGCGCGGGTTGCAAGAAAGCTGATTCTTGACCTTACAGGAGGTTCCAACGCATGGCCAACGACCTCTCCACATCAATCGTGATCTTTGGCGCCTCGGGTGACCTGACCCAACGTAAGCTCATTCCCTCACTTTTCAATCTCTTTCGGAAGGGGCGCCTGCCTGAGGAGTTCCGAATCGTCGGTCACAGCCACACCGCATACACAGAGCAGAGATTCCGCGATCATCTAGCGGACGGCATGAAGCAATTCGCTGCGTTTGCATACACGGCTGAGGAGTGGAACGCCTTTGCGATGAGAGTTTTCTATCAGGCCGGTGGATATACCGAGGTGGCAGACTTCAAGGAACTGGACACGTATCTCAGCAACGCCGATAAGGCCGTCGGGAATCGCCTCTACTACATCGCCACACCCCCGATGATGTTCGCAAACATAATTGACCTGCTTGGCCAGACAGGGCAACTGCGCGAGACGATCGGCTGGCGGCGTGTGGTCATCGAGAAGCCCTTTGGCACGGATCTGGCCTCAGCTCAAGCCCTCAATCAGGAAATCCATCGGACCCTAGGCGAGAATCAGATCTACCGCATCGACCTCTACCTGGGAAAGGAAACCGTACAGAATATTCTGGTGACTCGCTTTGCCAATACCATTTTTGAGCCGCTGTGGAATCGCAACTACATTGATCATGTGCAGATCACGGTCGCCGAGCAACTCGGCGTGGAGCATCGCGGCGGGTACTATGACGGAGTCGGTGTGCTACGCGACATGTTTCAGAACCATCTCTTGCAGCTGGTATCGCTGGTGGCCATGGAGCCCCCATCTTCCTTCAACGCAGATGCACTGCGCAACGAGAAGGTCAAGCTGCTGAGTTCAATCCAGCCGTTCCAAAAGGACAACATCGGGTTGGACACGGTGCGCGGGCAGTACAGGGGATACCGCCAGGAGCAGGAAGTGAAGCCGGACTCGACGACAGCTACATTTGCCGCCCTGCGCCTGCAAATTGACAACTGGCGCTGGCAAGGCGTGCCATTCTATCTGCGGTCGGGCAAATGCCTCGCCGCGCAAATATCTCAGATCGCGATCGAATTCAAGTGCCCGCCGCACCTGCTCTTCCCAAAGGCAACTCACGAACTCACTCCGAATGTGCTCGTGCTCCACCTGCATCCAGACGAAGGCATTCATTGGCGGTTCGAGGCCAAGGTGCCGGATACAGTCGCCGAAATGCGTTCGGTCGATATGGAGTTTCACTATTCTGATTCCTTCGGCAAGACGCCAATCCCGGAAGCCTACGAGCGGCTGCTCCTTGATGCGCTTGCCGGCGACGCCTCCCTCTTCACCCGAGCCGACGAGGCAGAGACGGCCTGGACGCTCATCGATCCAATCCTGCAATCCTGGGACGCTGGTCCGAATCCGCCGCTCGGCTTCTACGACGCCGGCGCCTGGGGCACCGCTGCAGCCGATGCACTTCTCGCACGCGACGGACGCAGGTGGATGAACGACGCTCCGGCCGAAAGCACCTGAGCGCCCGGCGGATGAGCATCCTCAGGGGGAACACGGGCTCCGCTGCGAGGCAGCCTACGCGCCCAGTTCATCGTTTTCGGATATTCGACACCCAAAAATGGTGCAATTGCAACTTGTGCTGGGCCGCTTCTCCAGCATATAACGGAGGCAACCGCAGTACTACTCCCCGCACTTCAATCTGTTTGCCTGAGGCTGTGGATATTGTCCCCAATACCCGTGTGCATGGTTTTGGCGTGGGGAATAGCTGGGCAGCGTCAGACGGAGACGCAACACGTTCCCGGAACCTGCGTATGATATGAGGAGCCAGCGGTCGACGATTGAGCAGACGGCACAAGCGACCCCGCACCAACAGCGAAAATGCCGAGACGAGGCGGGGGAACCGCGAATGGTGTAAGGTTCGTTCGTTCATCCGTCCGGGAAGGGACATGGAGGAGAGCTAGTATATGAGAAAAACAAAGGTCATCGCACTATTCACGTCGGCGGCCCTGAGCCTGTTGTTGGCGTCGTGCTCGCCGGGGGCGGCCGCGACAACAACGGCAGAGGCGATTCCCACTTCGAAGGGGCCGGCGGTCGTCGTAGCCGAGGGGAGACTCGAACCTGTCCGCTTCGCTCAGATTGCCCTTAACGCCAGTGGCCTGGTGAGTGATGTGCTCCGGAAGGAGGGCGATCCGGTCCAGGTAGGCGAGGTCATTGCGCGTTTGGAAAACAGCCAAGCCAAAACACTGCAGACGGCACAGGCGGGCGCTCTCCAAGAAGTAACAAGCGGCTATCAGGCCGTTCGAGATGCTCAATACAATCTGGACAACTTCGTGGTTCCGTCCGATTTTGCCGGCTTGACTCCGAATCAAGCGGTACAACGCACGCAGGATAAGCTGAATGCGGCGCGCGAGGCATTTGCGCCTTACAAGTACATTGACGAAAGGCTGCTGGTACTCACAGAAGCCGAGAAAGACAACCCCGTTCTGTGGAACACTCCAAAGAGACTGAAGAAAGACTTGGACGATGCCTGGGGAAAGTACCGCAGAGCTGTGCAATGGCTTGAGCGTGAATCGGCTCTCGAAAACGCGCAAGCTCAACTTGCGCAATCCCAGAATCACTATGACAGTCTTCACGATGCCTCCTTTGCCGAGGACACTGCCGGCCTGCGCGCAGCCCTGGCCAATGCGGAAGTGCGCGCACCCTTTGCGGGGACAATCACCAATCTGGACCTAAAGGTGGGCGAGTTTTCGGCCTCGGGGACGCCGGTTGTCACCATAGCGGACCTTTCCAACTGGGTAGTAAAAACCACGGACCTGACGGAAATCGATGTCGTGAATGTCAAGGAGGGACAGCCCGTCACGCTGGCCCTCGATGCTCTGCCGGGGGTGACATTCAACGGCTACGTGCTCTCGATCGCCAAAAACTTTTCAGAGAGACAAGGCGACATCGTCTACAAGGTCACCGTCCTGCTAAGCGACAAGAATCCTGCCATGCGCTGGGGCATGACCGCGCAAGTGAACTTCGGCCGCTGAGCAGGGCCGCCACACGGGAGCAGCATGCTGGAAATGGAAACATGAGAGCAAGACAGCTTGCACTAACGGCGTTCCTGATTGTCTGCCTGCCCCAGGCGTCAGGCTGCAGCGCCACATCAACCTCAATCGAGACTTCCCCAACTTTGCCCGTGCTGGTCGACCTCTCAGGCATCACCGCTGAGGGACGAATTGAGCCCAACCGCTTCGTGGAGATCGCACCCTATATAGATGCCACGGTGGCTGAGGTCCTGGTTATGGAGGGGGAGCAGGTGGACGCCGGGCAGATCATCGCCCGCTTGGAGAACCCGCAAACGCAGACTCTGGACCGCGCCAGGACCGACGCCGGCGTTGAGCTTGGCAACGCATACCAGGCCGTCAAGGATGCCCAGCGCAGACTGGATGAGTTCAATGTCCCGCGCGTTTTCTCGGGTATGACAGCCGTCGTGGCGACGCGCACCTGGTTACGCGAGCTGGATGCCGCCCGCGTAGCCTTTGAACCTTACAAGGATGCCAGCCGCAAGAAACTAAGGCCGAACTACATTTTCCCAAATCTTCCGCGCCGTGTCTGGTTCGATATGGTCGAATACAAGGGCGTGCCCCGGGAGTACAAAAAGAAGTTGGACATCGCCTGGGTGAACTATCGCAAGGCGGTCCAATGGCTGACTCTGGAATCGGATTTGGAATCGGCGCAGGCGCGCCTGGCACAAGCGCAGACTAACAACGACAGCCTGCAAGATGCGTCCTTGTCGGAGGATACCGCCGGGCGCCGCGCGGCCCTGGCCACCGCTGAACTGCGAGCACCATTTGCAGGCACCGTGACGAATCTGGACATGAAATCGGGTGAGTTCGTCGCTGCGGGCAAGGTGGTGGTGACCGTTGCTGATCTCGGAAGCTGGGTGGTAAAAACGACCAACTTGACAGAGATGGATGTCCTAAATGCGCGCCTCGGCATGCCGGTCACGTTCACAGTTGACGCCATTCCTGACATGACCTTCAACGGACACGTACTTTCCATCGGTCAGAACTACACGGAACGGCAGGGCGACATCGTGTACGCCGCTTCCATTCTCGTGACGGAACGCCACCCGGCGATGCGATGGGGCATGACGGCACACGTGGATTTCGGCAAGTGACAACTCGTCACGCCGATCGCTCCAAGCCTGCATGACGTGTGCATGCCTTTCGGAGTCGCGGCGGGAGCGGTGAGAGGAACCATGCCAACTACGCCAATATCTACGAATCTCACGGACAATGAGCCAGGCAAGGAAGCGGCTCTCATGGTGGATCTGCGGGCCGTGGAAAAATACTACACGAGCGCAGCCGGTGACTACCACGCCCTCAAGGGCATAGACCTGCAGATCACGCCGGGGGAATTTGTCAGCATCATTGGCAAGTCGGGCAGCGGCAAGAGCACCCTGCTAAACATGATTTCCGGCATTGATCGTCCGAGTACGGGGGAAGTCTGGATCAATGGGACCGCCATCCATGAGCTGACCGAGAACGAAATGGCGATCTGGCGGGGCCACAGTCTGGGCATCATGTTTCAATTCTTCCAGCTGTTGCCCGCCCTAAGCCTCTTGCAGAATGTCATCCTGCCCATGGATCTGGCAGGCAAGTACCGCCGTGGCGAGCGGCGCAAGCGCGCTGAGCATCTGTTGGAGATCGTCGGCCTTTCCGAGCACCAGCATAAACTGCCAAGCATGATCTCAGGCGGCCAGCAACAGCGGGCGGCACTAGCACGAGCTCTTGCCAACGACCCCCCGTTGATCGTTGCCGACGAACCCACAGGCAACCTGGACTCCCGCACCGCGGAGACGGTCTTTGCCTTGTTCCGTGAACTGGTGGGGCAGGGGAAGACGGTAATTATTGTTACCCACGACAGCAGTCTGGCCAAGCGGGCAAATCGCACCGCCCTCATCGCGGACGGCGAGATCGTCAATGAGTATTTGGCAAAAGCGCTGCCCACGTTGACGTTTGACCAGATGTTGGCAGCGACCCACAAGATCGAACCGCGTCACTATGATGCAGGCGCGATGATCATTACCGAAGGCACGAACAGCGACGCCTTCTACATCGTGTCCAAAGGCACGGTGGAGATTGTTCTGCCGCGGGATAGACAATCGGATGTGGTCGCCGTGGAACTTGGGCCGGGGAAGTACTTTGGCGAGATGGAGTTCTTTCATGAGCACAGGAACAGGGCCTCGATCCGGGCCTGTCCGACCTGTGCGGTGGAGGTGCTTGAGCTCCGCTATGATCAACTCAACGAGCTCCTGCAGCAATCCGAGGTAACTCGCGAGGCGCTGCACAAGGCCGCCGACGCCCACGAACAGGAGAACGTCACGAAACGCGGAGCCACGATCTGAAATGGGAGTCCTCTGGCATAAGATTTGGTTCGATCTGTGGCACAACAAGACTCGCACTTTGCTGGCGGTGTTCAGTATTGCGGCGGGCGTATTCGCCGTGGGTGCCATCTTCGGGATGAGCGACATGATGAGCGCAAACATGGACAAGTCTCATCGCTCAGTGATGCCACCCCACATCAATGTCATCCTGTCGGCACCCGTGGACCAGGACACACTGTTGAATCTGAGAAACATCGCTGGAGTCGAGGGCGTCGAACCCTACAACAGTCTGAGCGCGCTTTATAAGCTCCATCCCGATGATCAATGGCGTCAGGGACTCATTCAGATGCGCCTGGTCTACGACCATCAAGAATACGAGCTCGTGCAGCTCCGGG
>JBGPAT010000061.1:0-11075 GCA_041480885.1 Anaerolineae bacterium | reverse complement strand
GCACTCTCAAATATGCAACTGCCGGATGAGGTCGTGCTGCTGCTGCTGCCGACCACGGGATAATCGACGCCACGGTATGCTAGGCTGTGTTGTGACGCATACTTTTCGCACAACGGTGAGGCGTAGGAACGCTCCACAAACAGTGCCAGGCCGACGCCAAGGCCGAGCGCGATCGCACCGATAATCAGAAAGTTGCGAATCCCGACCCAGCAGGAACGTGCCCTGGCAGCGGTCTTGGGGGCCTGCCGATGAGCCTCTTGCTGGGCATACTCTGCGGCCTGCGCCCGTATCTGCTCAGGCGATTCCCCGCGGACCTGGGCTTGCTCCATCCGCGTTTTCATCTCAGCCACGAACGCTTCGCGTTCCTTATCCTCTTCTTGTCGGTCGTCGCGTGTTGAACTCATTTCCGCTCCCTTCCCGGCTCCGTTCGGCCCTCCATGTGCACCCCCTTGCGCCCCGATGCCTCCGGATTATATCGCCCAGTCTCCCAGGTGGTTCGGGCATCGGGCTCGACACAAGTTGTCGGCAAGCACACAGGCGGGATTCCCGGAAAGTCCCTGCACATGGGGACTCAGAAATTCGCGCATGCTGGCCTCGCGGGCTTGGAGCTTCTTATGCGCCTCACCGCTGCACCCCCTGGCACCCCCGATGGATTTTCGCCCGTTTTCTGATCCCCCACACATTGCCTAACCAAAGCAGAAATGCCGCTGGATTGGCGATGTTTCACTAGCTGGCGGGCAATGGAATTGCTCCACTATCTTCTGCTCTAATGTCGTGCTGACTAACCTACACAGCGATGGCCAGGAATTAGCCGCAGTCCGCCTATCACAAACATGAGTCGTTACGCACAGGTGACAAAAGCCACTTGAACGCCCATCCACTTTGTCGTATCAAGAAGCCGACGGAGATATCGCCGCCTAGGTCGTGGTGGCGTCCCTTGCGCGCCGGAGTGGCAGGGGGAATGGTCAACGCGGCCGTTTGGCCGTGAAACCTTGGTCTCGATATATGCGGCTGGCCGCATTTTCGCTCGGCAAAGGAAGCCACCATGAACATCAAGATCGCAAAGCTGCTCATCCCATTAGCGGCCCTCTTCCTGCTGATCGCCATGTACCTTCTATATCCTCGACAAGCTAAACCGGCGAAAGTGTCCGAGTTCGGCAAGTATCAAGGCTACTCTGAGGATGTCTACGACGGTTCGAAGCGGACTTCAGATTTCTTGACACTCTCCGACGGAGCCCGACTCGCCTACGACCTGTTCCTGCCGACGAAAAAGGGCGTCCCTGCCAGTGAATCGATGCCGGTCCTCTTTAAGTACACCCCCTATGACCGGGCCTGGACGCTGTTCGGACCGGATGGCCATGATTACTTTTGCGACATCGCCCCGGTCTGGTACTGCGACGCGGCGATGCGTATCCGGGCCTTCATCGTCCCCCTTCTGTCTCCCGGCACGAACGGCGGCATGAAGGATGCCCTCAACCGGACCGAGTGGCTTGTGCCGATGGTCCATTCCGGCTATGCCGTCATTGTTGTCGACCGGCCCGGAACCGGCGCCTCCTTTGGAACGTATCGGCCAGAGCCCGAGGCTTCAGCCGGCGAGGCGGACGAGATCCTCAATTGGATCGCGGCTCAACCTTGGTCGAACGGAAAGATTGGCATGTTCGGCGACTCGATCCAGGCCCAGATCCAATTTCGGGCTGCGAGCGCCGGCAATCCGCACCTGAAGGCCATCTTCCCCGCGACGACCTGGATGGACAACTACAGCAGCGTGGCATTTCCAGGCGGAATTGGGAACTTGGCCTTTGCGGACTTCTATGTCAAGGTGAATACGGCCTTCGAGGGGATGGCCACGCCGGTGGATCAAGACACGGATGGCAGCCTGCTGGCCGAGGCACGGGCCGCACGCAACAATACCAACGTGCTGGCATCATCCGGCTTCAAGAATTTTGGTTTTCGCGATTCTCCGGGACCGGATGGAAAGGCCGTTTGGGGCGATTACAACACGCTGTACCCGCTCCTGGACAAGATCAACCGCTCGGGCACCGCGGTCTACCTGATCAATGGCTGGTACGACATCTATGCCCGCGACGATTTCCTGATTTATAACAACCTGACGGTCCCCAAACGTCTGCTCGTTCGTCCCACCGACCATTCCGGCATCGAGGCCCCGGCTTCGGACGTTGATATTGCGGCCGAGGCGCACCGCTGGTTCGATTACTGGCTCAAGGGCATCAACAATGGAATCATCAATGAGCCTCCCATCCACTACTATTTGCAGGGAGCGGACAAGGCCCAGGAGTGGCGGAGCACCGACTCCTGGCCTTTGAAGGCTCAGCAAACGGCGAACTACTACTTTGGGCCGGGACAGGCCGGCGCGGCGTCCGTGAACGACGGCACGCTGCAGCTGTCAGCTCCCAATGGTGCTACGGCCCTCGACATGTATCAGGTCAATTACACCGCGACAACTGGCAATAGTCCCCTGTGGTCGGGGCTGGCCGTCGCGCACAAGTATCCCGACATGCGGTTGCACGATTCCAAGGCCTTGACGTATACGACCCCAACACTCGGGACGAGCATGGACGCCGTCGGGCATCCGATCGCGCACGTCTGGCTGACTACGAACGCTCCGGATCTGGATGTGTTTGCTTATCTGGAACAGGTCGATGCGAAAGGCAATTCGACGTACATCACGGAGGGACAGCTCAGGGCCTCCCATCGACTTTTGGGTACGGCGCCGTTCGACAATTTCGGGCTCCCGTGGCGCGACCACTTGCAGAGCGACCTTCAGCCGATACCCGCCAGGCAGCCGCTTGAGCTGGTCTTCGACCTGCGGCCCACCGCCTGGCAATTCCCGCAAGGCAGCCAGATGCGCATCACGATCGCCTTTGCCGACGCGGGAAACTTCGATACGCCGATCCTCGCCCCCACTCCGATCATTCAAATTCTGCGAGATTCCATTCACGCCTCGTCCGTAGAGATGCCGATTATCAAAGTCCCGTGACCGGCGTGCCGCGAAGCCAACGGTCTGTCACCTCTTGAATGACGTGATGATAAGAAGGAGAAAAAAGCCATGAACAATCAAAACCCAACCCCCACGCCCGGCCAGAACACACCGCCGCCCGCGCCGATTGACTGGCGCGAACAGCGCCGTGCTGAACGCATGGCCCGCCACGAGGAACACTGGCAAAGACATGGTTCGTTGCGGCGTACCTGGATTTGGGGCCTGATTTTGGTCTTTCTGGGCGTGGCCCTGCTATTTGAGAACTTGCACATCGCGCTCCTGGTCAACTGGTGGGCGCTTTTCATCCTGATTCCGGCATTCTGGTCCTACGTTGGCGCTTGGGATACTTATCAGGCGAACAGCCGTATTACACGCCGCGTGGCGAGCTCGTTGACCGTGGGCATCCTGCTAACCATTCTGGCTTTCGAATTGCTGCTGAACCTGACGGTGGGCGTGTACTGGCCGGTGTTGCTCATCGCGGGTGGCCTAGCCTTGATGCTGACGGGTTTCTTTCCGGAGTAATCTGCGTTGGATGTGGCGACCTCAAAGCATCCTAGCCAGCCTGGGCGCTTCCATGGTTCCGTAGGATTCAACCACGCCGGGCTTGGCACGCGATGTTCTCGGTGACGCAGGCCCGGAAATCGTGAATCCCCCTCCCGCTTCCGCCGTATACTTTGAGCACAGACCGGAATCATTTGGTTGCCCGACGCCAGCGGGGAAAACGGGCAAGCTGCTGCTTGCGAGAGGAGGGAAGCACAATGACCACCATCCAGGATTTCGTCAAGAGATATCCAGTCGTAGCTTTTTACGTCCTCGCCTTTGCTATCTCATGGGGCGGTGTACTGATGATCATCGGCGGCCCTGGCGCCATCCCTGGGACCACAGAGCAAACCGGGACACTGGTCGGCCTCGTGATGCTGGCTTGGTTCGCAGGCCCCAGCATAACAAGCATCCTGTTGACCGCTCTCCTCGATGGAAAGGCCGGCCTTCGCGAGCTTCTATCACGGTTGCTCAGGTGGCGGGTGGGCATTCGCTGGTACGTCGTTGCGCTCGTGGCCGGTCCACTCGTCTACATGGCGGGACTCCTTCCGCTCGCGCTTTTTTCCCATCAGTTCCTCCCCGGAATACTCACTACTAGCGACAAGGCCTCCCTTCTGCTGTTCGGGATCGGGTCGGGGCTCATCGGTGGCGGCTTCTTGGAGGAGTTGGGCTGGACGGGATTCGGCGTGCCCCGGTTGAGGCTGCGATACAGCGCCCTTACTACCGGGCTGATCGTGGGGGTCCTGTGGGGAGCCGTGCACTTTTCTGTGGTTTTTTGGCTGAGCGGCAGCAACATCGGAGGCCTGCCGCTGGCCCTCTTCGTGATCGTGAGAGCCGTCGATCTTCTTATAGGGCAACTACCGGCCTTTAGGGTGCTCATGGTGTGGGTCTACGACCGAACCGGGAGCCTGCTTGTGGCGATGCTCATGCACGCGAGTTTATCTGCCAGCATGCTGATCCTGGCTCCTGAAACGGTTGCTGGCGTGCCCTTCTTGATCTACTGCGTGGTATCGTCCGCCGCGGCGTGGGTCATCGTGGTTGCCGTCGCCGCGGCCAACCGCGGGAAGCTTGAGGCCCGAAGAAACTTAAAGGAGACTCCTTCTCAGTCGGCTGCCAACCGCGCGTCTACTTTTTAACCTGCCCAGGTCGGTGGAGCTGGTCGTTGCCGATCGGCGAACTTCATACACTCGGTTCGCAGCGCAACCTGGCGCCCGCAACTCTTGGGAGCCCTGTTGATCGTGAACTCTGCTGAAAGGAGAATATCATGACGAGCGTGAAGGCTTTCTTCCGGCGGCACCCGGTGCTGATCTATTACGCCCTGACCTTCGCTATCTCCTGGGGCGCCATATTCACAGTGATCGCTCTCAGAGGGATCCCGGTCACCAAGGAGCAGTTCAATGCGGTGCTGCCCATCGCGATCGTGGCCATGCTCGGCGGCCCCAGCATGGCAGGCATCCTCATGACCGCTCTCGTCTATGGCAGGGCTGGCTTTCGCGAACTTGGGGCCCGGCTGCGCGCGTGGCGCGTGGGAGCACGCTGGGTTGTGATAGCGCTCCTGCTGGTTCCGCTCGTGCTGCTGGCAGGATTCATGGCGCTTTCGCTATTCTCCCCGGTGTATCTCCCGGGCATATTCGCAGCCGACGATAAGGGTCCCGACTCATGATGGGCATCGTTTCAGGATTGGCGGTCGGCATCTGCGAGGAGCTGGGCTGGACGGGGTTTGCAACACCCAAGCTCAGGCGGCGCCACAGCATCCTTGCAACCGGGATCATCATGGGAGTGCTGTGGGGTGGCTGGCACATCGCTTCACACGCAGTGCTGGCGAGCGAGGTCTATTCAGCGCCGCTCACGCCAGCCCTCTACGTGGCTGCGAGAGGGCTGGGTTTCCTGGTGGGGCAACTGGTGGCCATCCGGGTGCTGATCGTGTGGGTCTACGATCGGACCGGAAACCTGCTGGTGGCGATGCTCATGCACTGGAGCTACACAGCCGCTACAATCATTCTCGAGCCGGTAGCGATAGCTGGTGTGCCCCTCTTGATCTATGACCTCGTCTCGGCAATCAGCATGTGGGCTGTCGTTGCGGCAGTCGCCGCGGCCAGCGGCGGACGGCTCTCGAGGGCACGGCCTCTTGGCCAGCCTGCCTGAATAGGGGATCGAGCTCCGGTGAGCGCCGCAGTCAATGTCGATTTCGCAGACTAGCAAAGCCAGACTTGTTGCTTGTGCGGCTGGGGCCACACCTCAGTTCCTGTCCTCGCGTTCCGCCGTCACCTGCGCGGAGCAGCATGCAGTCACAAAAAGAAGATACGGCTTTCGCCGTATCTTCGAGGCTATGCGGAATGGACATCTTACTCGCCGAAGGCTGTGTACAGCGTGTACATGGCACAGACTCGCCTATGATGTTCCGTTTCTACGGCTAACTCGGTCTCTGGCGTGCATATTAGCTCCAGCCTGTTTCCCCGACTGCCCCGCGGGGCCGCGTTGGCATGAGACGGCCGCCGCAATCCGCGGGGACCGAATTGAACCCGATCGCATCCGCGATTGACTTCCCCCGCTGCTTGACACCCCATATATAGACTTATGGGTGGTATTTTGCAGGCTGGGAGGCAACGGACTCACGCGACTATCTTGCGGCCGATCCAGAGTCCACGACGGCCGTCTTCGTCGCGTCGAGAACTGATTCTTCCAGATCCCCTGCCAGGTGGGCCCGTCGATCAAGTCCCGGGGGGAGCCGTGGCCACGAAGTTCTCGTGCAACAGGTCACAGTCCAAACCGGAATACGTCCTGTGTTCGGGGCTGAATGTCCAAGGGTGGACTTTCGGCTTACTTATCGGAGTCACCGTTCCGGACCAGCCTACTGGGACGCTGAAGGAATACTTCCCGTGGAGATCCGTTACAACCGTGCCATCCCCGTAGTCGATGATCACGTTTTCAGGCCCCGCGTCGCCGGCAACTGTGACCTGGGTACGGGACGACCTGCGGCAGGCTGAGGCGGCTCCGACGTTGATCTGAACATACGGAAAGTCTCCAAAGGCCCGGCCCACCTCATTTTGCATGCGCCAGGTGCCTCTATACGTGCCCTGCGCGGTAGGCGCCACAAGGTTCACCGAGACCTCAGTTTTCTGCCCAGCCTGCACCGGGCTGCCAACGAAAACGTCGGTGCCGCCCATCTTATCCCCGCTGTCAAAGGAAAGTTTGTAGCCGGTGGTCCAGGCGCAAGTGCCGCTGTTCTGCAGTGACCAGGTCTTGACGAATTTCGCGCCGCCAGCGATGACCGTGCCGTCCGGGATGGTCACATCCGAGATAAACGTCGAATTGTCGCAACCGCCGTAACCGCTTGAGCCAGCGGTTGGGGCGGAGGAGGCAGTTGGCGCTCCAGGCGATGGTGGCGGTGAGCCGGGCAACAGAGTCGGCAATGTGCCGCCCGGCGATGGGGTCCGGCCCAGCTGCAAGGCCTGCTGCGCCGATAGCGTGTGATATGCCTCGGTGTAGATCGCATCCACGCCGAGGGTGGCGGTGGCACCGCCGCCCGATGAACCGCAGGCGTTCAGGATCAGCAGCGCAAGCGTACAGGCCGGCGAGAGCCTGCGCAAGGTACTTCTGTGGCTAGGACGCATGGTTGATGTCGTCCATCGCACTCTCCTTGTGACAGGCGTGCGATCTGGGCGGCAGGAAATGATACCTCAGAGTCAATTAGAACATGGGACGAGCGCTGCCGGATGGGCGCGATAGGAGCCGTGAAACGTAGCACAGCATCCTTGAGTGGAAGCTCCTGGCGCCCGGTCATGCCCTGACCGATTTCCGGGAGATCAAGGATCAGGAACACGCGAAGTGGGTGTTGGAGGGGATGCGGCAAGCAATCGAAGAAAGGGTCGTGACCATCAGCCAGGCTCAGGGTTCGCTGGCGTTTCCTGCGAATTTCATGCTGGTTGCGGCAATCGACCCGTGCCCGTGCGGCTAACAATCAGAACGCGCTGATAATTGCGTGGCTGGGGCCACGCCTTAGTTCCTCTCGTTGCGCTCCTCCGTCCGGTGCCCGCGGTCGTACCGACGTCCGGCAGAAAAGACCACCCAATATCCGAAAGCGCACCGCGCGTAATGCTGGCGCCACCGCGGCAGAAACGTGTCGGGGGGCCCTGCACCCTCAACCATAGCCCTAACCTCCCAGGGTAACATCCTGTTTTGCGTACCATTTCAGAGCCTCAAAAAAATGCTCCGGTTTGAAATCCGGCCAGAATTCATCCACAACATAAATGTCGGCGTAAATCGACTGCACGGGCAGGAAACCGCTTAACCTGCGCCTGCCTCCCCACCGAATGATGAGATCGATCTTGGAAATTCCAGACGATTGAATGTGGTCAGTAATATTAGCGCGCGTGGGATCAGCCATTTTCAACTTGTTCAAGTCCCACTCCCAACCGTAGTTCACCAGAAAGTTGACCTTTACGCCACCCTTCCCAAAGGACTTTCGCTCGGAAGTGTAGGGAAGCAATTCCTTCGGAAAGAAATGCGAATCAGTGTTTCCGACCACAAGCAGCTCTGCGTCCTCTTCGGAAAGCAGATCTACCGCCCGAATGCAAGCGTCCGTGAACGCTTTCCTCTGTACCGGAGGCCTCCTGCTGTTCTCCACGGTAAACCCGTAGACCGTTAGCTCCTTGACTCCAGCTGTTTGGGCCAGCTTAAGGAAGGTCAAAGCCGGTTCCAATCCGCTCGCGTAGCCCTTCCCTTTGGGCAGATGCCTGGCTTGCGCCCATCTCCTGTTCCCGTCCGGAATCACGCCGATATGCTTTGGGGACCGCATCGCACGACCTCAATACTCATGCGCATTGGAACTCATGCCTTGTGCTCGAGACGATTCGGCTGCCGGGCTGTTCGACGCCCCTGAAGCGAAACAGATTCTCCAACACCGCAAACGGGTCGATAATGGGTTGGTGATACGCGCGCGTCGAGTATATCACCACGGGCCGACCGAAGGTCTCGGATGCGTTGCAGCCGGATCCGCAACAAAACACCGCCTTGGGGCGATGTTTCGGCGTACTCCCGTGGCTGGGCGCAAAGGATCGGATCCATTATTAGCTGATGCAGGGTCTTGCGAAAGCGCCCCCCCAATTGCTATTCTATACCCTTGAATATGCTGTCCAGCTCTTCTTCCGCTACATCAAATACCGAGTTGTGCGGCGGGAGGGCCTCGCGAGTCATCCATTCGGGCAATCGATCATCTTTTGCGGTGAAGCCGGCGCGGCGATTGAACTCGCGCTCCATCTTGATCGTCTGCTTCCCCAGGTCCTGCAATACATTATCCGGTACGTCGTCCCAGCCGTAGCGCGCCGTAAGCAGGCGCTTGATGACTGCATCCGGAGTGGCCGCATAGCCGAATCCCGCGAAGATGCAGGCCCCGATCGTGTCATAGCCGGCCATATTGAGCTGTGCAGTCAGCGATACGTCCTTCTGCAACTTCGGGTCAAGATGATTGACCTTGGCCCGGATGGTCAGGCCGGCGGTATGGTCCGCGCCCTGAGGCGAGGTGGCATACGTCACGCCTGTGCCCTTGATGGCGCGCGGTTCATACGCCGACATGGCCTGCCCTTTTACCACCGGTACGTGCTCGATACCGTATTTCTGCGCGGTCGCAACCGCGCCATTGCCCAGGGTCTCTCCGATCTCGCTGCCCGCCCGAATTTCCAGGATCAGTTGCATGGCGCGGGGACAATCGCCCCATTCCATGAGCTTGGCCTCCGCCGCCACACCCAGCGCTGCGCCGACTTCGATCGAATCCAGTCCGAGGTCATTGACTTCCCAGTTCATGCGGGCGATGGCATCCAGGGACGAGATGCCGAGGTTCGGGCCCAACAGGCCAATGGTCTCATACTCAAGCGGAGAGACGATCATCTTGCCGTCTTCACCGCCGAAGATATTGGAGCACTTGATCGTGCAGCCCACCATGCAGGCATGGGAGGTTTCGGATGGCTTCCCGCGCTCCAGCAGGAATTCGCGCATGGTTTCGCCGCTGATGTCCTCAACCTGCTCAAAGTGACCTGACGAGAAGTTGCGCGTGGGTATTCCGCCGAAGCCGTCGCTCATGTGAGCCATCCCGGCGGTTCCATAGTCGCGATAAGCGATCGACTGAGGGTGCTCCAGAACGGCCTTGGTATATTCTTTCTGTGCGATCTTAAATAGCTCGGGGCGAGCGATGGGCGGCTTCTGACCGCCGGCATGATCGAAGACAATTGCCTTGAGCCCCTTGGTACCCATGACCGCTCCCAGCCCACCGCGCGCGTTGATCCGCGAGGGGACCCTGTCCTTGTCCAGATTCAGGATGCCGGCGGCCTTAAGCCTGCGCTCGCCGCCGGGACCGATAATGGCGATCGCGACTTTATCGCCGTGTTTGGCAACCAACCGGCGTGCTGTCTCGTAGACGCCGAGACCCGCCAGGTCATCCGCCTTTTCCCATTTCGCCCCGCCAAGAGAAAGGTGCAGCACCCACAAGCCAGAGTCAGCCGGCTGGTCTTCAATAATGAGCGCATGGATGCCCATGTGCGTCATGTGCAAACCGGTGCGGCCGCCCGCATTGGACTCCTTGATGCCGCCGGTGAGCGGCGATTTCGCGCCCACCGAGATCCGGTCGTTGGACGAGAGCATGTGTCCGACGAGCAGTCCGGGGGCGAAGATGAGCTTGTTATGCGGGCCGAGCGGGTCACACTTGGGGTCCACCTCGTCCAGCAGGATGCGCGCAAGCAGACCGCGTCCGCCCAGGCGCACCCACGACTCGGGCACGCGCTCCTGCACCAGGCTCTGGTTGCGAACGTTCACGCGCCAGATCCGAGAAGCGTATTCGGTCATGATTTTTCACCCGTCTCATTCAAGGCTTCGCCAAAGATCTTCAAGCCATCCTGGATCTGCGAGGCAGTGACATTGAGCGGCGGTATCCAGCGAATGGTGTTGTCATATGTGCCGCACGTGAGCAGAAGCAGACCCTTCGCTTCGGCGGCATGCACCGTGGCCTTTGTCAGAGCTTTGGCTTTGTCCGCGCGACCGCCCACCACCAACTCCGTCCCGATCATCAGACCCAGCCCGCGCACATCACCGATCTGTGGAAAGTCCTCCTGCAGCTTGCGCAGGCCGGTCATCAATTGAACGCCGCGCGCGTTGGCATTGTCCAGCATTTTGTCCTCGCGCATGGCCTGGATCGTCGCAACACCCGCTGCGCACGCGACCGCGTTGCCGCCGAACGTGCCGCCATGTGAGCCCACATCCCACTTCTTCATCACGTCCAGCGGGCTAAACACACCGGACAGCGGCAGACCGGAGGCGATGGCTTTGGCCACGGCGATAATGTCGGGGACTACAGCATGATGCTCGAGGGCGAACCACTTGCCAGTCCGGCCAAAACCCGACTGCACCTCGTCGAAGATCAACATGATCCCATTTTTGTCGGCGACCTGGCGGAGGCCTTTCATGAAGGAGGCCGGCGGCACGACATAGCCGCCTTCGCCCAGGACAGATTCGACTAGGATCGCGGCCGTCTCCTTGGGCGCGGTCT
>JBGPAT010000060.1:0-11083 GCA_041480885.1 Anaerolineae bacterium | reverse complement strand
TCACCGGCTGGGCGCAGATCAATGGTCGAAACGCCCTGGACTGGCCCACTCGCTTTTCACTGGATGTCTGGTACGTGGATCACTGGTCCTTCTGGCTCGATCTGAAGATCATCTTTGTGACGATTTGGAAAGTCATCCGGCGCGAGGACATCAATCAGCCGGGCCGCTCCACCACTGACTACTTTACTGGCAATCAGGATTGACATTTGTTCTCCACGGCGTATAATCTTTGCAAAAGGCAGCGCGAAGACTTCTTGGGGTTCAGCATCCGTGCAGAGAGCCGCCGGCAAGTCGGTGAAAGGCGGCCGGGCTGAACATCCAAATCCCCTTCGCCACGCCGCCCTCGCAGGGACCTGTTCCGGAATGGTGGATTCGCGGGCAGTCGTAAAAGGGACGGGCGCGCCCGTTACCGCGCAGCGCAAGGTGCTTCCAGCCGGCAGCCTTCCGTGTCGCAAGGACTCTCCAGCGCGGCGGAAGTGCGGGATTGGGAGCACGAAAGCAGGTGGCACCACGAAACGCCCCCCGTCCTGCAATTGGACGCGGGGCGTCTCCTATTCTTCACAGCGCCCGCCGACGCTAGAGCGCCCCACGGACACGAGGCAGCACCCGCAGGTGGGCAAGAGGAGCGATCATGCTAGACATTAGCCTCATACGCGAGCGACCCGACGTCGTCCGGACCGCTCTCAGGAATCGCCAGATGGATGTCGGGCCGGTGGACGTCGTTCTAAGGATCGATGAACAGCGCCGAACACTTCTGTCCACAGTCGAGAAAATGAAGGCCGAGCGCAATACCGTCTCCAAGGAGATTGGACAGCTCAAAGAGGTCTCCGCGCGTCAATCCCGGATTGAGTCCATGCGTCGCCTCGGCGATCAGATTGCTGCCCTCGACAAGCAGGTGGCAGACGTCGATGCTGAGTTGAACGCTGTCGCCGCCACCATTCCGAACATACCGTCGGCACGCACGCCTATCGGCAAGGGCGACGACGATGACATCGTCCTCCGGACGTTTGGCGAGCCTCGTCAATTTGACTTTGCGCCCAAGCCCCACTGGGAGCTTGGACCTGCGTTAGGCATCATCGACTTCGAGCGGGGTACGAAGATCGCCGGCTCTCGTTTCTATGTCCTGAGCGGCCCAGGAGCCCGGTTGCAGCGAGCCCTGATCGCCTTCATGCTGGACCTGCATATTCGACAGGGATACACCGAGCAATATCTGCCGTTCATGGTGAAAACCGCGACCGTGTTCGGCGCCGGTCAGCTGCCGAAGTTCGCGGACAATCTCTACAAGGACCACGAAGAGGAACTCTATTTCGTGCCCACCGCGGAAGTCCCATTGACCGGACTGCACATGGACGAGATTCTCGACGAAGCCAGTCTGCCTTTGCGCTACACGGCCTACACACCCTGTTTCCGCCGGGAGAAAATGAGCGCTGGACGCGACGTACGCGGCATCAAGCGCGGTCATCAATTCGACAAGGTCGAGATGTACATCTACTGCACACCTGAAGAGTCCGATGCCTGGCTGGAAAAACTGCTTGGGCACGCCGAAGATACGTGCAAGGTGCTCGGTCTTAATCACCGCGTCAAATTGCTCTGCACCGGAAGCGTCGGTTTCCAGTCCGCCATTACCTACGACGTGGAGGTGTGGGCCCCGGGCTGCGCCGAATGGCTGGAGGTGTCCTCCATTTCAAATGTGGGCGACTTCCAGGCTCGACGCGCCAACATCAAATACCGCAGCGCGGACAAAGGCCGCACACGTCTCGTGCATACCCTCAACGGCTCAGGCCTCGGTCTTCCACGCACCCTGATCGCCGTCATGGAAAATTACCAGCAGGCCGATGGCTCCATCGTCGTGCCCGACGTTCTTCGTCCGTGGATGGGTGGAATAGACGTCATCACGTCAAGTGGGCGGACTTGAATCCGAGATCGATCCCACCGTCCTTAGTCCTCTGGCGATCGTCATCTTGGGAGGGCGTCCTCGGCAAGGGGCCTCACTCGCGTCCCGCACCATTGGCCCGTGAACTGCAACCTCCCGAGTCGCCAATAGTCTGCTGAAAATCGCCCGTCCCTGATCC
Organism: Anaerolineae bacterium; assembly: GCA_041480885.1. Lineage (GTDB taxonomy): Bacteria > Chloroflexota > Anaerolineae > Anaerolineales > Villigracilaceae > Fen-1038. Next base: position 9,011 of record JBGPAT010000060.1, on the reverse strand, counting down.
TGGATCGCCTCCTCGTCATGCCGATTGATCCCCAATTCTGGAGCGAAGTGGTCCTCCAAACGCTGACGCTGTTTGTCCTCCTCGTCGGTTTGGCGGGCCTGCTGATTCCCGTCTTCCCCGGCCTCGTGATCATGTGGATTGCGACCTTGCTGTACGCGCTTCTTGAGAACGCAGCCGGTCGCATGGCTTGGATCGGCTGGGTACTTTTCTCGCTGATTACCGTCCTGATGCTTTTTGGAAGCGTCATCGACAACATCATCATCGCCCGCAAAATGCGCGGGCGATCAGTTCCCTGGAGCTCCATTGCAGTGGCATATGCGGCGGGGCTAGTTGCCAGCCTCTTCTTCACACCCCTGGTCGGATTGGCCGCCTCTCCTCTCGCGCTCTTCGCCGCCGAGTCACGGCGCTTGCTTGATCGCCGGCTTGGCTTCGCGTCCGCGAGGGCTTACATGATTGCGTGGGGCTGGTCATTCGCGGCGGTCTTCGGTGTCGGGCTGCTGATCGTGTTGCTCTGGTTAGTTTGGGCTTTCCAATAGCCTCGCGCGCCGCCGCAGACTCGAAGGCGGGTCCTCTGGGCGCGGGGGGTATAATCTTGCGACGAAGAGCGTCCGGCTCTTCACCCCATCGTGATCACCAAAGGAGAATCACATGCCCCCCATTATCCACGAGGTATCCGGGTTCTTTGGCATTCTGCTCAGAGCGCTGGGCTTCCTCGTCGCCGGAGTTGCCATCGGACACTTAGTTCTTGACAATTTCAAGAACGTCAACTGGCAGGTTCAAATCGCCCTGGCGCTCGGTTTCTTTGGCCTGCTCATCGCTCTGACTGCCTTTGCCTCCGCCGGTTCCGCCGGCGCGTTTGCCCTCGGAGCTGGAGCAGTCTACTTCATGTCCATGATGCCTCGCAAGGCCGACGACGAAGAGAAGAAACCGAAGTAACCACGGTCGTCGTCCTCATCACAATCGCTCCTGGCCGTTTTCGAAGCCCGGCGCAGGGAATCACGGCTTGCTTTCCCCTGATAGCGCCCCGCAATTTCGATCGGCTCAACAACAGAGCCGGCCTCAGGCTGGCTCTGTTGCTTTGTGGCTGCAGGCCTTCCCCTGGCGCTTCACATTGCGCCTTGGTGGCTTGTCCCTTTTAGTTTAGCCCGTCATACTAGCTTCGCCGGTGATCGCAACAGCGCCACGACCAACCGGACCGCATTTTCTACATCGCGATAATCCACCATCTCCGAAGGCGAATGCACGTACCGGCATGGTATGGAGACGCATCCCACGGGCACGCCCGCCCGAACCAGCTGCATGGCACGCGCGTCTGTCGTGCCGCCCAATAGAACCTCGCGCTGATACGGAATCCTCTCTTTCTCTGCCGTCCGCACCATCCATTTGACTACTCGCGGGTCGGAGAGCATGCCTCCATCGCGGATCTTGATCGCCGGTCCTTTGCCCAGCGCTACGTCGAAGTCGCGTTGGCCCGGCGTATCCCCCCAGCCCGTCACGTCGATCGAGAAGCCCAGGTCGGGGTCGATACCGTAGGCCGAGGTTTGCGCGCCTCGCGTCCCTACCTCTTCCTGGGTCGTGAAGACGAAGTACACGTCGTTGGGCGTGTTCTTCAGCTTTTGCAGGGAGGCAATAGCAACGACGCAGCCCACGCGGTCGTCCATCGACTTTGCGACGATGCGTTGACCCAGTTCAAGAAATGGACGTTCGAACGCGGCCACGTCCCCTGTCTTGACCGGGCAATTCGTCTTCGTGGTCGCGCCGACATCGATGAACATCTTTTCCAAGGCTGGCGCGTCTGCGTTCCGTTCCACCGGTTCAAGCCCGATCACGCCTCGGGCCCCGTTCAGAAAACGAACGCGCCCGCCGGGCAGATTCCGCGGGTACACGCCGCCAATACCGCTGAAACGCACGAAGCCATTCTCATCGACGTGGCTGACCATCAGCCCTATCTCGTCCATGTGCGCAGCGATCATGATCTTCGGCGCGCCCGACCGCTTCGCCGCCGGAAGCGTTGGGGCCCTGCGTGCGATCAGGTTTCCCAAAGCGTCGACGCGGATTTCGTCGGCCAGGCCGCGGACTTCCATCCGGATTACCTCGCGGATTGCGTCCTCCTGGCCCGATGGGCTGAATGCATCAGTGAGTCTTTGGAGTAGCTGCTTCATCTGCCGTCTTTTCCGGGCATGCGCACGCTTTCGCCCGCTGTAAAGGATTGTTCTCTGTTCTTGGTAATGACGTGAACTTGGCTGGCGCCCATGACCTTCCACTCTCCGCCCCGCTTGCCCACAAGGGCGGTGTCCTCGTCAATGCCCAGCATGAACTGCCCATCCGACAATCTCCGGCGGAGCAGCCTCATCAGGTACTTGAATGGTCCCGCATGATTGAAATGAGGCATTACGTATTCTGCCTCGACAATTCCAAAGCCCGGACTGCTCCTAAGTCCCATCTCTCGGAAGTTCGGCACGGTTTTCGCCAATATCATTGCCCCGGCGGAGCACCCGGCGTAGACAGAACCTCTTTTCCAAGCGGTCTCCGCGGCGGTCCACGCCCGGCTGCCCGCCATCGTCTCGTACAGGTACCTCGGACTGCCGCCGGAGAAATAGATCAGATCGGCGGCTTCGATGATCGCCGCGTACTGCACCTCCTCTGCCGCCGCCCGGTCGATGATCGGCAGAGCGTGCACAACGGCGCCCATTTCCCTGAAGTGCTCATCGCCCATCCGTAGCCACCGTCCCACACTTTCTTTGCCCTCTTGGCCCGCGGCGGTCGGCAGGCAAACCACAGTGGGCGCCGTTCCGTTCGCTTGCACCGAGGCCAACAGATGTCGATCGATCTCATCCATCACGGGCAGGTACTCGCCGGAACCGACCAACGCGATCAGGCCGCTCATGGCTTCCTTCAAGAGCGCCTCGAACGCCGCAAGACGGCCGGTGTCACGCTGTTGAGCGCAGCGAGCAGCAGCCACAGCGTATTCTTCCAGTCCTCGACACGTGATATGCTCACAGCGCTGTGCGTGTACCGGTGCGGCACCGAGACGGTCACGACCGGCACGCCCGCAGCCGATCGCTGAATGGCACCGGCGTCGGTTCCGCCTCCTTCAGGCTGCCGTACCTGAAACGGGATATTTGATTTCTTCGCCGTATCGACCATGAACCGCACGAGCCGCGGATCATGAATAGCGGTCGGATCGGCAACGTAGATGGCTGGCCCGAGTCCCAGCTTGGAGTTGTAAGAAATGTTCTCACCCGGCCTCTGCATTGGGAGGTCTCTGGCGGGCGTCGCGTCAATGATGATGGCCACGTCCGGAGTAAAGTAATTCCCCGCCACTCTCGCACCCCTCAGGCCGATCTCCTCCTGCACCGTGAAGGCCGCCAAGAGGTCGATATGGGGGCGCGCCGTCCTGACCAGCTCGATCAAGGTCGCCACTCCTATGCGATTGTCGATGGCTTTCGACAGGATCGACGGCCCGCTCCGCTGAAAGTTGGGCGCGAATGTGCCCCGGTCGCCAACTTTGGCTTTGCCTCCCGGTCCTAGGTCGATGCGAAGACCATCGACCGGCGCGGCCTGCTTCAGTTCGTCCGCCTTGGTGTGATGGATTGGTTTGGCACCAATCACGCCGGGCGTATTCTCACTTCCTACCACCACCTGTTTTCCAACTATGTTGCGCTCATCGATGCGGCCGATCAACTCAAATCGGTACAGTCCTTCTCCGTCCTCGGCTGCCAGCATGAAGCCGACCTCGTCCATGTGTGCGTCCAGCATGACTCGCAGGCGCCCCCTGCCTCGACCTCTCTTCGTCACGAGTACATTGCCCAATACGTCCACCTTGAGCTCATCAGCCACCGGTTCGAGGGCCTCAACCACGATCTTGCGCACTTCGGCCTCGTCGCCCGAGACTGCCACGGCATTGCACAGTCTCCGCAGAAGTGCTACTTGAGCTGCCCCGATCGTCGGTGCCTTAATGGGCATGCTTGTCCTCCCACGTGATCTTGGCAATGAAGTCCGCATCCAGGCGGGCAATGAACTCTGCCAGCAGGCGCCCAGCCCGTTGAACATCTTTGATCGCGACCAATTCCACCGGTGTATGCATGTAGCGCAGCGGAATGCCCAATAGCATGGTCGGGATGCCCGTGCGCGCCACTTGCATCGCGAACGCATCGGTGCCGGAGTGCGATGGCGAGACCTCAATCGCCACCGGGATCTCCAGCTGCTCCGCGAGTTCCTTGAATCGCCCGTACAGATACGGATGCAGGTTCGCACCCCATCCCAGCGTCGGTCCTTTCCCCAGCGGCACAGATTGCCAGTCAATCGCGCCCGGGCCCTTGGCAAACGTCACGTCAATGGCGACCGCCAGGTCCGGCTGCAAGCCGAAGGCAGATGTAGCGGCACCACCCAGGGTTTCTTCCTCCTGCGAAGTCGCGACGGCCCACACGTCCCACGCGTGGTTCTTCGTTTGGAGTTCTTCCAAACAGACTGTCAGTGCCGCGACCGAGGCCCGGTTGTCGAGCGTATGACCGCTAAGCGTCTCCCCCGCGAGTTCCACCGGTGGCGTGTCGAACGACACCAGGTCCCCGACCTTCACAAGTTGAGCGGTCCGTCTCGGCGGCATGCCAACGTCCACCACAATGTGCCGCAGGCCGATCGCCCCCTTGCGCGCCTCGTCAGGGAGCGTATGCTCTGGAGGCAGGGCCACCACCCCTCGCAGCGGCCGTCGGCCATGAACCATCACCGGCGTGCCAGGCAGGATCCGAGGGTCCACTCCGCCAATTTCATCAACGTGCAGCACGCCCTCTTCCACCTTGGTCACAATTAGACCGATGGCATCCATGTGTGTCGCGACCATGATTGAGGGGCGCTTGCCGCGGCCTCGTCCGCGCTTCAGGGCCTGCAGCGAACCTAGACCGCTGACTGTGACCTCATCAGCCAGGAGCCGCCACCTCTCCTGAATGACCTGCAAAATGGGTGCCTCGTGCCCCGAGAGGCCAGAGGTGGAGATCAGTGACTTAAGAAAAGGAAGGATTTCGGTCATGGCTGGGGACTGCTCGTTGGGCTGGATGTCGCCGTATCAGTCGGCGAGGGGGACGGCGTCAGCGTGGGCGTCTCGCTAGGCGCTTGTGTAGGCGTGGGAGAGGCCGTGTGCGTTGGTGACGCAGTGGGTGTCTGACTCGGCGTTTCAGTGGGCGTGGGAGAGGGCTTCTGCGTAGGTGACGCGGTAAAGGTGAAGCTCGGAGGGCTAGATGGCGTCGGCGACGTCGTCGGCGCTTGGCTCGGGCTGGGTGTGGTCGAGGCTGTCCTCGTGGCCGTCGACGTGGGCATAACTGTGATCGTCGCCGTGGGTAGGGGAGTGGAGGGAGCGGGTGCAAACGCTAGCGCAATGCCTCCGAGGCAATAGCAGGGCACCGTGACCACGGCAATTGCCAGCAGGATCAATCGCTGCCGCGCGCGGGCATCCTCCACGTCGAACATCGAGCGGATGATAACATAAAAGAATCGCTCAGCCTGCATTTCGGGTTCAGTCCACGCCCTCCCGCCCTCATCGCAGCAGAAACGATGCCCCAAACGGTATAATCCCAAAGATGATTCCGCTTCACCTTCGTCTCTCCGGCTTCCTCTCTTATCGCGATCCCATCGAGTTGGACTTTACGACCTTTGAGCTTGCCTGCATCTCCGGTCCCAACGGCGCGGGCAAGTCCACCTTGCTAGACGCGATCACTTGGTCACTCTTTGGCCAGGCCCGTCGGCGTGACGACTCACTCATCAATCTGCAATCCAAAGCTGCTGAGGTCGCCTTCACCTTTCGCTATGAACAGAATCTTTATCGAGTTCAGAGAAGTCTGTCACGCGGCAAGACCCCCATCCTGGAGTTTCAAATGCACGCCGACGCCTCCGTTTTGAACGCGAGCCCCCTCGCTCACGATACCCGTCCAACACTCGGGAGTGGTGACAGTTGGAAGCCGCTTACCGAGCGTACTCTTCGAGAAACGCAGGCCGTCATTGAACGCACACTTAGGCTTGACTACGATACCTTTGTGAATGCCTCCTTCTTCCTGCAGGGAAGAGCCGATCAATTCACCCAGCAGCCGCCGGGCAAGCGCAAGGACGTCTTGAGCAATATTCTCGGACTCGGGACGTGGGAGACCTACAAAACGCGCACCACGGATCGCCGCCGGCTGCTCGAGGAGGAGCTTGCCGGCACCGAAGCTCGCCTTGGGGAAATAGCCACGGAACTGGATCAGGAAGTTCCACGTCGGCGGCGACTCGCCGAGCTGGAGGCCGAGCTCTCCCGTCTCACCTCCGCCCGGAAGTCACAGGAGGTCTCGCTCGCCAATCATCGCAAGGTTGCGGCCTCACTTGCACAGCAGCGCGTTCTCATCGAGACGCTCGCCGGTTCGCTGGACAAGTCACTCACCCGCGTTGTGGAGCTGGAGACACGTCTTGCGGACCGCCAGAGCGTCCGCCTCCAGTCCGCCGATCTTGCTCGCCGACGCCCCATGATCGAATCTGGCTTCCAAGCCTGGCAGAAAACTGTCAAAGACCTGGAGGAATGGAACCAGGCAGCATCTGCCTTTCGGGAGCAGGAAAAGAGCCGGTTGCCCCTCATAGAGAAGATCGCCGCCGAGAAAGCCCGCTTCGAAGAAGAGCTTCGAGGCTTGGTCTTGGAACACCGGGAGTTCCAGAGCCAAACGGCGTCAATCAAGAACCTCGAGACCGAATTGGGGCGCGCGCGGATCCTCGTGGGCGAGGCGGAAACCCGTTCTGCCGAGCTTGCCCAACTCAAAGCGGAACTTGCCGCGCGGCGCGAATCCGTTGCCGCCCTCAAGGCGGAAAATGGTGCCCTGAAGACCGAAATGGACGCGCTTCAGCAGCGTATTCAAACCCTGCAGTCGGCCGAGGGCATCACATGCCCCTTGTGCGGCCAGCCGCTGAGCCCCGACCACCGTGCTTCAACTCTGAGATCCCTCCAGGCCGAGGGCAAAGCGCGGGGCGACCAATTCCGTGCGAACGCGGCCGCCGTAGCCGATGGCTTGGCCATGGTGAGCCAACTCGAATCGAAATTTCCATTGCGGAGCGGCGCTGACGACGAACGGCTGGCGCGTTCGAATGCGGTCGCGCAGCTAATCGAAAAGCTGGGGACCCTTCAGCGGCTCGCCGCAGACTGGGAATCATCGGGCAACCAGCGCCTCACAGAGCTGCAAGAAAACATCCAGAACGGGGCTTTTGCCTCTGAGGAGCAAGCCCTACTAGCACGCGTCGATGAAGGACTTGCGCGCCTGGGCTATGACGTGGCCGCGCATGACCGCGTTCGTCTCACTGAACGTGAGCGCCGCGCCGCGGACGAAGACTATCGTCGGCTTCAAGCTGCCCTTGCCGCGCTGGCTCCTCTAGACAACGAGATCCATAACCTCGAGGCGGAAATTGCCGATCGCCGGTCTGAGATTGCACGTGAGCAGGATGAGCTTAAGGCTGCGCGGTCGGCTGCCGAGGCGGCTGGCGCGAGCCTGCCAGATCTTGAGGCCGCCGAACGAGAGTTGTTTGACTTGCAGGAGCAGGAGAACCGGCTGAATCAGGAGGTGGGTGGAGCACATCAGAAGGTATCCGTGCTGGATGATCTCCGAACACGCAGCGCCGAGCTGCAGTCCTCCCGCCAGTCGCTGGCAATTCAAATCGGTCGGCATCGGATGCTGGAACGCGCCTTCGGCAAGGACGGTGTGCCCGCCCTCTTGATCGAACAGGCGCTTCCAGAAATCGAAGGCAAGGCCAATGAGGTGCTGGATCGCCTCAGCGACGGCCGGATGTCGGTCCGGTTTGTTACGCAAGCTGGCTACAAAGATCGCAGGCGCGAAGACCTCCGCGAGACCTTGGAGATTCAGATTAGCGATGGAGACGGCCTCCGCGACTACGAAACATATTCCGGGGGTGAAGCCTTCCGCGTGAATTTTGCCATCCGGCTGGCTCTCTCTGAGGTCCTTGCCGGCCGCAAGGGAGCGCGGCTGCAGACTCTGGTGATCGACGAGGGCTTCGGCTCTCAGGATGCCCAGGGTCGTCAGCGTTTAGTCGAGGCCATCAACCTCGTCAAGAAGGACTTCGCAATGATTCTCATCATCACTCATCTTGACGAACTCAAAGATTATTTCTCCACGCGAATTGAAGTCGACAAGACCGAACGGGGCAGTGTGGCAAGGGTCGTGTCGTAGCCCCCGTGTCTAAGGCGCCGCTCATGCCTGCGTCAGCACGGCTGACACTGCTCTTGAAACGATTGCAGAGGCTTTGCAGCTGCGAGGTGCCCTCATATGCGCGAGTTCCCGCGCTGTGGATAGCATGGGGATTTTCGCGGACACGCGATGACCGCGGCGTAGGGTCCGATGGAATCGCGCCTATGATGGTTGCATCCACGTGGAATATTCCGGCCAGCCAAGATGTGGCGTGGCGCGGGCTCATCTACGGTCCCCCCGCGGTTTAACTCAGCAGACTCTATGATCCCTCCTGGCCCAGCAGGAGTCCATAGGCGTTCGCGCGTGCGCCCGCCTGATGTTAGTACTTCGGTCTGTCTCCCAGTACGATCTTGTCCACACCGCGGTCCGTCTCCCGGGGGTAGCTAATGAAGGCATCCGTGATCGCCGCATAGTAATCCGGCCGCACGCTGCCGAAGAGACTCCGGTAGGGATTGAAGTGCAGCACACCAGTCTCGGGGAAGCCGCCGGCAGCCGACACGCGATTCTTGACGGACGTGACCGTACGCCCCGAGCCCCAAACGTCGTCTACGATGAGCGTCGGACGGCCGCGCAGCTTGACGTCCGAGGGGAATTGGATGAACTCCGGCCATGCCAGCAGCGCCGAGCGTTCGCTGCTGCTTTGCGCTGGGAAGTCGACCGCCGCCGTTAGGATATCCGTGACGTTCATGGCCTCCGCCAGCAGCCCGCCCGGGATAATGCCGCCTCGCGTCACGACCACCATCGCCGTGAACTCCCGCTTGAACTGGGGCAGCAGGTGATCAATGAGACGATCCACCTCCT
>JBGPAT010000059.1:0-11266 GCA_041480885.1 Anaerolineae bacterium | reverse complement strand
TGTCCATGACACTCAACTTGAAGGCTGAGCAGGGAAAAGAGATCTTCCGCAGGCTTGTGAAAACTGCCGACGTTCTGGTGGAGAACTTCCGCCCCGGTGTCATGGCCCGCCTTGGACTCTCATATGAGCAAGTGTGCGAGCTCAATCCGCGCATCATCTATTGCGCTATCACGGGCTTTGGCCAGACCGGGCCAGACGCCTTCAAGCCCGCTTACGACCAGATCATTCAGGGCCTCTCGGGCGTGATGTCCATCAATGGCGACGAGCGTCTGAACCCGCTGCGCTGCGGTTTCCCGGTCTGCGATACTGTGGGCGGATTGAACGCTGCCTTTGCCATCCTTGCCGCCATGTATCACCGTGAGCGTACCGGCGAGGGTCAATTCATCGACATCGCGCTGTTGGACTCGATCATGCCACTGATGGGTTGGGTCGCCGCCAACCTGTTGATGGGTGGGCAACAGCCAGTCCCCCTGGGCAACGAGAACTTCACCGCTGCGCCCTCCGGCACGTTCAAGACGGCGGACGGCTTCATTAACATCGCGGCCAACCAGCAGGAACAGTGGCAAGATCTGGCAGACGAATTGGGCCTGCCCGAACTCAAGACCGACCCGCGTTTCAATCAGCGTGATGCGCGCAAAGCCAACCGCCGCCTGCTCAATCCCTTGCTGGAGTCCAGATTGTTGCAGAATTCCACCGCTCATTGGGTGGAGCTGCTCAACGCGAGGGGCATCCCGGCCGGCAGCATCGTCAGCCTCGAGCAAGCGCTCAACTCCGATCAGGCCCGGCACCGCCAGGTGCTTGCGGACGTGGAGCAGCCTGGGATCGGCAACATCAAGATCTTCAACCTGACGGCGAAATTCTCCAAGGCGCCCGGCCGGATAGACACTCCCCCGCCGGCACTGTCGGAGCATACCGGCGCCATCCTGACCAAGCTGGGATATACCGCCGAAGAGCAGCAGGCGCTGCGGGCGGGCAGGATCATCTGATACGGAGGATCGACGTGATCCCGTTCGACTTGAAGTGCATCCCGAACATATGGAGGCTCCTATGAACAACGTTCTGGAGAAACTCAACATCCAGCCGGTCAACGCAGGCGCCTGCATGGGACCCGATGGCTGGATCAAGGATCCCAAGGGCAAGGAGCTGGTTTCATACAACCCGACAACCGGCGAAGCCCTGGCGACCGTGATCCAGGCCACGCCCGATTCCTATGAAAAGGTGGCTGCGGCCGCCCAGCAATCATTCCTGAAATGGCGCGAAGTGCCGGCCCCGAAGCGCGGCGAGGTTGTGCGCGACCTTGGCAATGCGCTGCGCGAGCTGAAAGAACCGCTCGGCGACCTCGTGACGGTCGAGATGGGTAAGATCCGCGCGGAGGGGCGCGGCGAAGTCCAGGAGATGATCGACATCTGCGACTTCGCTGTCGGCCAATCGCGCATGCTGTACGGTCTGAGCATGCATTCCGAACGATCACAGCACCGGATGTATGAACAGTGGCACCCTCTTGGCATCCTCGGTCTTGTGACAGCCTTCAACTTCCCGGTGGCTGTCTGGTCGTGGAACTCCACCTTGGCTGCGATTTGCGGTGACACCATAGTCTGGAAGCCCTCGTCGTATACTCCGCTCACCGCCATTGCCGTCACGCATATCGCCAACCAGGTCATGGCCGACCACGGTCTGAGCGGCATCTTCAACCTGGTGATTGGCTCGGGCCGCGACGTGGGTGAGCTGCTGCTCAATGACCGGCGCGTGCAATTGGTGTCATTCACCGGTTCGACCAGCATCGGCGTGCATGTGTCTGAGGCAGTTGCACGCCGCTTCGGGAGGACGATCCTTGAGCTTGGCGGAAACAACGGTATCATCGTCTCAGAGAAGGCCGATCTGTCGATGGCCACGCGCGCCATCCTCTTCGGCGCGGTTGGCACGGGCGGTCAGCGCTGCACGTCCACCCGCCGCATCATCATGCAGAAGTCCATCGGGAAGGATCTGAGCCAGCGGCTGGCGGATGCCTACAAGCAGGTGCGCATTGGCGATCCACTCAACCCGGAGACACTGATGGGTCCGCTGGTGGTTAGCACCTCGGTTGAGGAAATGATGGATGCGATCAAGCAGGCCCTCGCTGACGGCGGGGAGGTCGTCTATGGCGGGCACATGCTTCCCGACCTGGGGCCTAATTTTGTCGAGCCGACAATCATCAAGATGCCGACCCAGACCCAGATCGTGAAGACCGAGACCTTTGCACCGATCCTGTATCTATTAGAGTACAACAGTCTCGAGGAAGCGTTGCGCATCCACAATGACGTCCCCCAGGGGCTTTCCAGTGCCATCTTCACCGATTCCGTCCGTGAGGCCGAGGCTTTCCTCTCGACCACAGGTTCGGACTGCGGTATCGCGAACGTCAACATCGGCACCTCTGGCGCGGAGATCGGCGGAGCGTTCGGTGGTGAGAAGGAAACTGGCGGCGGACGCGAATCCGGCTCAGATGCGTGGAAGACCTACATGCGTCGCCAGACGAATACCGTCAACTGGTCAAGTGATTTGCCGCTCGCCCAGGGAATCAAGTTCGGTGGCTAGACCACCTCTTGAAGCGATGTCACAGAGCGCGGGGAGCCGGGCTGAGCAATGGCAGACCGCCTGATTTTCGAGTGTTCATGAGGGCGGCCGCCTGGGCGGTGCATACCTGATAGGGAGACAGACATACATGGCAATGACAATGGTCGAAAAGATACTTACCCGGGCGACCGGGTCCGCGGCTCTCAGGGCGGGGGACGTAGTCGAACCACGTGTCGACCTGGCCATGTCACATGAGAACGCCGCGCTGGTCCTGAACCAGTTTTACGAAATCTACCGGGACACGGGCCTGCGGCCGGATGTCTGGGATCCGGAGAAGATCGCAATCATTTTCGACCACCGCATCCCCGCCGAGAGTTCCAAGACTGCCACCAATCAGAAGAAGGTGCGCGAATTTGTCGCGCAGCAGGGCATCTTGAAATTCCACGATATTCGCGGCGACGAGGGCGGCATCTGCCACCAAATACTCCCAGAGAACGGCTACGTCCGTCCGGGCTGTGTGGTGGTTGGCACCGACAGTCACACCACCAGCCATGGGGCACTGGGTGCATTCGCATTCGGCATCGGTGCGACGGAGATGGCCTCGGTTTGGGCCTTGGGCAGGGTGCTGAATGTAGAAGTCCCGGCGACCCTCAAGGTTGTGGTGCGCGGCCGGCTCGGCCCGGGCGTATTGCCCAAGGACCTGATCTTATTCTTGATCGGGAAGCTGACGGCCCAAGGTGCCAACTACAAGGTGATCGAGTTTCACGGGGAGGCGATTTCGGGCATGCCAACTTCTGGCCGCCTGACGATCTGCAACATGGCGGTTGAGGCGGGGGCGACTTCCGGCATCGTCCCGCCGGACGCAGAGACGCGCCGCTACCTCAAGGATGTGGCCGGCGTTCGCGAGCCGCTCCAGGTTCTCATCCCGGATCCGGATGCGGCGTACGAGCGTGTGATCGAGGTTGACGCCTCAGCGCTAGTTCCACAAATTGCCTGCCCGCACAGTGTCGACAACGTCAAACCCGTCAGCGCCGTAAACGGGACCCCCATCCAGCAGGTCGTAATCGGCTCGTGCACCAACGGCCGGCTGGACGACATAAAGATCGCGGCGGACATCCTTGCGGGAAAGAAGGTCGCCCGCGGCGTGCGCATGCTGGTTTTTCCAGCATCTGCGCGCGTCTTCCGGGAAGCCATGGCCGGCGGCTATCTGCGCACCCTGATGGAAGCTGGAGCCGTGGTGGCCAATTCAGGCTGTGGACCGTGCCTGGGCATCCATCAGGGCGCGCTGGGCGATGGCGAGGTTGCCCTCTCCACTACCAACCGCAACTTCAAGGGCCGCATGGGCAACCCTCGGTCTGAGGTCTATCTGTGTTCGCCCGCGGTCGCGGCCGCCAGCGCCGTGACGGGCGTGATCACTGATCCAAGGAAGGTCAACTGATATGGCGAGTGTGGTCCTGAGTCTTGGCGACGACGTTTCGACGGATATCATTTATCCGGGCCGCTTCATGGCCACGGTCCTTCCCGGGGAAACGCCGCAGTTTGCGTTCGCCGACCAGATTGAGTTCAATTCCCGCTTGAAGAATGGGCAGGTCCCGGCCGCGAGCATCATCGTGGCCGGCAGGAATTTCGGCTGCGGCTCGTCGCGCGAGCAGGCCGCCTCCTGCCTCAGGGGCTGGGAACTCGTGGTCGTGGCGCGTCACTTTGCCCGCATCTTCCTCCAGAACTCAATTAACGTGGGGTTGCGCACGGTGATTTGTCCCGAGATCGAGGCTGCGGAAGGCGATGAGCTTGAACTGCGTGCCAGCAGTGTCGTGAATCGAACCAACGGCAGATCGTTTGTGGTCCTTCCATTGCCGAAAGCCCAGCAGGCGATCATTGAGGCGGGCGGGCTGGTGCCGTATACCCGGCAGCTGTTGCTGCAACGCGGCAGCAACTCAGTGTGAGGGAGCCCGGCCCGCGCAGAGCTCGAGCAGAAAGATCGGGTCTCAGCAGCGCACGAGCGATAGGAGCAAGAAACCAAGGAATAAATCTGGTGATTTTCTCAAGAAGCAACCGGCTCAAACGCGAAGGCGTTTGAGCCGGTTGTATTCTTTGTGCCACCTATTGAATGTAGCTACGCGTCGTAGGCGGCCTGTTCCTCCGCGGCCATCTCCACGACGGGCTCCTCGGCCGGCTTCCGATCGAGGAATTGCATGGCTGATGCCACCACTTTGGTGAAATACTTGGTTTCGCCGCCTTTGTCCTCATATTTGTCGGTGCTAAGCCGCCCTTCAAGCCAGACGAGGCTGCCCTTCTTAAGATACTGCTGGCAGACTTCTCCCAGACGACCCCAGGCATCAACATTGAACCAGTCAGTGGCTTCTTTGCTCTCACCGCCGCTCTTCCAGCGGCGTGTCACGCCCAGACTGAAATGAGCCACTTTCTTGCCGTTGGGAGTTGTCCGCGACTCGGGATCCCTCCCCAAATAGCCGATCAATTGGACTTTGTTTAGTGCCGGCATCCTGTCCTCCCGCGCTCGCCCTCCAATGGGTCGGCAGGCAATGCGCCCGCCAGCTTGCAGCTTTTAGAGGCCAAATCTGTGTGTGCCATACTCGTCTCCTTTTCTCTAAAAGGACCATTCACTCGTGTCATCATTCTAGCACAAGTTTTCTATCAGTCAATAGTCGTTGTGGCTCTTGGGATCAGACTCCCTCATACATTAATTGAATATGGATATAGTAGCCGTAGTAGGGCCTGTGGATGGAGTGGACAAACAGTCGCAACCAGCACATATGGATCGCCGGTTCGCGACGCACCGCACATATTGCTATTGCACGCCAACTCGTCCGAGCCCACGCCTGTGGAGACAGCTTGAATAGATCGCCGGCCTGATCTGGTCGGATGACGTGTATTCCATATATATGGCGGGGCGTACGCCTGCCCCCATATATGGGGGTTCATTTCTCGAGAGTTTTGCCCGCGTTTGGCCCACTTTGGAAGTCCTGTCCACAGCGGAGGTGGGTTATCCACAGTTCAGGGGTTGTTATCCACAACCCAGAGCATCCTAGGTCAGTTTGTCTCCCCCATATATGGGGTGTCAAAGGCTAGAGGACGTGTCCAAACCATTCGCAGACGAGATTTCGTCCAGCAGGACTTCAATCTCGTCCAGGAAGCCGTCCAACGACGACGCCCGTTCGATCAGACTCGGTCCGAGCAAGCCCAGCCGGTTACAGGCGTCGCTCCACGCCTGACTCGGAGGATCGATGAGAACGCCGGCCGCGAGTGTCCAAGTAAAGAGCAGCGGCCATAGGCTGGTCAGGGGTGTCTCGCCGGCCAGCAGGGCTTGGATCGCCTTCTCATAGTAGTTGAGCCGCGCTGCGTGGACGCCTGGGTCCGCCGTGGACATTGCCGCCGCGGCCAGAAAGTCCGCCTTCCATTGTGGAATCCAGGCGGCGACGATTGCGGCGTCGGTCTGACTTGCGCCCAGCAGGTTGAACACGGTTGCTGTGAACTCGGGACGCTCGGCGGCCTGCGCGCGTGCCACAAAATCCAGCAACAGCCGCCGCTCTGCCAGCGGCGGCCCGCTCGTCTCAGCGACGGTGTTGGCCGCATCCCGCAATGCCGAGAGGAACTGCATCACCTGCCGGGCGCCGGACTGCTTCGCCTCCATGTCCGTGAGGTCGCGCCAGGCATTGCGCGCCGCAACCAGAAGTTTGCGGCAGCGTCCCATCACGAGCGACGGCGCATTGAACTCAAAACCTGCGCGCAGACCGGCTTGCACAAATTCGAAGAATTTCTCGCGTTGGTATAGAAGCATCGGATCGTACAATTCCCAGCCCAGCTGCGGATCGGTCCGCAGCTCGCGCGGGGATTTGAAGTCCGACCTCGCCCGATGGCGGATGTCCAGATGGAAATCAGGCGTCAGTTTTACGATCTGTCGGGCTGCAGCCCCCTCAGCATCATGCACCAAGACGAGGTCGATGTCGGTGGTGCCTCCCAGCATTGGCTGCGGATTCGATACCAGGGAGCCGGTGAGATACGCAGCTACTATGCTGCGATCATTGTAGGCGCGCTCCTGCGCGGCATCCTTCGCGATGCGTATGAGAGATTCACGGGTGACGCGCATGCATTATTCCGGGTTCGGCGTGGAGCCGTCGAGCGCCGTCGTCGGCTCTGGCGAAGGCCTGGGCGCCGCAGACGCGCCGGCAAAAGGCAGACCGGGCTGGAAGGGGCTTAACTTCAGTTTTTCGCGGATGCGGTTCTCGATCAGTCTTAGGTGTCCCGAGTTGTCGATGATGTTCAGGGGGTTGGTGTCTATCGTCAGCACGGGGCTGCCGGTATAGGGCTTGGTGAAGAAATCCTCGTAGGCGCGATTGAGCAGATTGATGTAGCCTTGCTCCATGTTGCGTTCGTAGGGGCGGTCACGCAGTGCGATCCGCTGCATCAATGTATTGGTATCCGCGCGCAGGTACACGATCAGGTCGGGCTTGGGGATCTTCTCGCCCAGCGCCTCGTGCACCTTGTTGTACATCTCGAGTTCGTCACCCTTGAGGTTTATCCGGGCGAACAGCGCATCCTTCGCGAACGTGTAATCTGAGATCAACGACTTTCCGGCTGCCAGCAGATCGGGCACGGTCCGGCGCTGCTGATGATACCGGCTGAGCAGGAAGAATATCTGGGTCTGAAAGGCATAGCGCGCCCGGTCGCCGTAGAAGTCGGAGAGGAAGGGGTTCTCTTCAAAGATCTCAAGCAGGATTTCCGTTTCTAGCATCGGCCGCAAGAGGCGAGCCAGCGTGGTTTTCCCCACACCGATCACCCCTTCGATGGCTACATACATGTATGGCTCCTGGTGGAATGCGGCAAGGATACCATAGATGCGCCTAAGATATAATTTTCCCGTGCCTCGTATTTGCATTATCCCCGCGGTGGAAGGAATCGGCGGCATGGCTTCCTTCCGGCAGAAATTCCAGGCCGGGCTTGCCTCACGCGGCATTACCGTGACACATAATCCCGACGATCCGGCCGAGGCCATTCTGGTGATCGGGGGAACGAAAAGACTCTGGCCCTTGTGGCAGGCGCGCGGCCGTGGCGTGCGGATTGTCCAGCGTCTCGACGGCATCAACTGGATTCAGCGCAAACGCAACACCGGCGTGCGACACTTCGTGCGTGCGGAATACGGCAACTTCATTCTGTCGCTGATCCGTTCCCGCATCGCCACGCACATCCTGTATCAGAGCGAATTTACGCGTGGCTGGTGGGAAGACCGGTACGGCAGCGACGGCACGCCTTCTTCCGTGGTTCACAACGGCGTGGACTTGATGATCTATCGGCCCGAGGGGCGAGGGGAGCTCCTACGGGACCGCACCCGCCTGCTGGTCGTGGAAGGCAGCCTGGGCGGGGGCTATGACATGGGCCTCGACAGCGCCGTGCGGCTGGCTGAGGCGCTCGTTGCGGAGCAAGCCTTCCGCATGGAACTGATGGTGGTTGGGAAGATCACCACGCGGCACCAAAGCGCCGTTCAATCCCGATCGGCCGTGCCCATTGTGTGGACCGGTCCCATATCCTCCGATCGGATCCCGGAGATCGATCGTTCCGCGCACCTGCTTTATTCAGCGGACCTCAATCCCGCCTGCCCCAATTCAGTGATCGAAGCGCTGGCTTGCGGCCTGCCGGTAGTTGCGTTTGCCACCGGCGCGTTGACTGAGCTCCTGCGCGGAGATGCAGGGCGGCTTGTGCCTTACGGCGGCGATCCGTGGCAGCTGGATAAGCCTGATATTCGTGCGCTGGCGGAGGCTGCCGCTGCTATCCTGCGAGATCGTCCGCGTTTCAGCCGCGCAGCCCGCGCGCAGGCCGAACGGTCGCTCGGCCTCGACAAAATGATGGATGGCTATCTCAAGGCCCTGCTGGAGGCGTGAATATGGATCAAGAGATTTACGACTTCCTGCTGAAGCACCTGAAGGCAGTTCAGGAAAACGATATGCCCGGCTACCACGAGACCACCGCGGATGACCTGACTCTCTACGAATGGTGGATCACGCCGCATCGCATCGACGGCGTGCCCTTCCACCAGTTCATGATGGAGTCAAACGCGCGCCGGGGCACTGTCTTTGGATCGGACGCCAAGGAGAAGGCCGAGACCCGCTTTGATCTCTCCAACTTATGCATTCAGTGCTATGGCGAAGCGGCCATTGCCAGTTACACCTTGCTGGTGAGCACAGCACTCCCTGATGGGATGCAGGTCATCTCCCATAATGAAAGCCGGGTGATGGTCAAGCAGGCCGGTCAATGGAAGGTCGTGCATGTGCATAAATCGCCCTCCTGGTCTGCCCCGCACGTTCCGCCCAAATGACCATCCGTTTCGCGGGCCGCCTCGGGCTGCAGCAACGCGTCCTGCCGGGTTATCGCGTTCCGTTTTTTGACCTGCTGGCGGGTGTCTGCGACAGCGGCCTGAGCGTGTTCGCCGGGCTGCCGCGACCCGCCGAGGGGATCTCAGGCGGTGGGCTGAGGGTGGCAAAGTACGCGGCTGCTCAGAACGTTCATCTGCTTGGCGGCTCGCTCTATCTCTGCTATCAGCGCGGACTCCTTGCATGGCTCGCCGATTGGAATCCCGACGCGCTGATCGTCGAGGCCAACCCGCGGTATATTGCAACCGGTTCGGCCGTTCAGTGGATGCACGCCCGCGGGCGCAAGGTCATTGGTTGGGGTCTGGGCGCCGCCCCACTTTCCGGCACGCTAACCGGTGTGCGTCAGAGGCGGCGGTTCCGGTTCCTACGGCAGTTCGACGCGCTAATCGCCTACAGTCGCAAGGGCGCTGCAGAGTACGCCGCCCTCGGCTTCCCGCGTGAGCGTATTTTTGTTGCGACCAACGCGGTCGCCCCGCCTCCGGATCGCGCTCCAGTTCACAAGCCGCGGACACCAAAGCGAGCAACCATCCTCTTTGTGGGCAGACTTCAGAGGCGCAAACACCTGGACCCCCTCCTGCGCGCCTGCGCCGAGATGCCCGAGCCCAGGCCGCGCTTAGTCATCGTCGGCGATGGACCCGAGAGACGAAGGCTCGAGTCGCTTGCAAGACAGAGATACCCATCTGCGGAGTTTGTTGGAGCCAAACGCGGCGACGAACTTAAACCCCATTTCTCGGAAGCCGATCTTTTCGTCCTGCCCGGCACCGGGGGCCTGGCGGTTCAGGAAGCTATGGCCAACGGCCTGCCGGTGATCGTCGCCCGAGGCGATGGCACGCAGGATGATCTGGTCCGCGAGAGCAATGGCTGGCAGATTCCTCCCGACGACTACGCGGCGCTGGTCGCGACCATACGGCTGGCGCTGTCCGACCCGGGGCGGCTCCGAAGAATGGGAGCAGAATCCTACCGGATCGTGTCGGAGGAAATCAATCTTGAAAAGATGGTGGAAGCGTTCGTGGGGGCGCTAAATGCTTTGAAATGAAACCCTGAGCCAGTGACTCCTAGCCCGTGATCTTCAGTGCCGGAAGCCGCTCGAACCACAGATTCAGGTTCTTGAACATGGGCGGATCACTTCCATATGCCGCCGTTCGCCACGTGAGCCACAGAACGATCAGCGGCGCGACCAGCCTTCCAAAGGACCAGGGGAAGAAATCAAACGTCGGCAGCAGGAATTCCAGCAGGTAAGCAAAACCGAACCACAGCCATTCTGACGGCAACTCAAGCCGCTTGAGCATCAGCAGGAACGACAGCGCCACGAAGACCGCGTGATGCTCCCAAACGACCGGGCTGGCGAGCGTGATCAAGATGAACAGCGGCGGAAGCGCATTCAAGATGTTCGCCCCTTGCCCTCCCGCGCCGAGGAAGGCCTTGCGTCGCACGCAGCGCAACATCACAAGGATGGTGGCCCCTGCCAGCAGTACCTTGGAGGCATAGATCAGGATGCGCGTCCACAGCATGTCGATTTGCAGCAGCCCACCGGTGAAACGCAGGAACGAGTCGATCGAGGTGTCATGGAAGATCGTGTTGTCTGAGACCGCCAGCCCCTGCACATGTTCAAGCACGTTGAGAAATGGGTGCACACCGTTGGTGGCTACCGTGATTCCCGCCACCAGGATCATGCTCAGGCTGAACCAGCCCAGCCAGCGCCAGTCTTTCTCGAGCAGAAAAGCCAGCACCAGCACGGCCGGCGAGCCTTTGAGATGCACCGCCAGGGCGAGCATGAGAGCTGAGAGAAATGATCGCTTGGGATACAGCAGCACGCTCAGCAGCACCAGATCCAGTGTGTGGATGTTGACCTGCATATAGACCAAGGTACGCAGCAGTGGCGCATTGGCCAGCATGAAGACCGTCGTCACCACCGCCGCCAGGCGCGAGGCGAAACCGTATCGTTCCAATACCCGCTGCAGCAGGAAGTAGAACGCCGCGAAAGTGATGAAGTCCAGCAGCCAGAGCGCGATGAAAAAGCTGTCTTGCCCGGCCGGGACCAGGAACTGCAGCAGCGTGGCCCACAGCGGCGGATAGAAGTACGAGCCGGGCAGCGGCTGGTGGCGGCGCATGCTGACGGCTGCATCCCAATAGTATGTGTAGTCGCCGTAGCGCCAGCGCTCGCTCAGAAAATTCAGGTAAACCCAGATCACGAGGAAGAAGCCAGCCACACTGAAGAGGTTGGTGCCCGTGATCCGCCGAGACTGCAGCAGATAAAGCAGCACGCCCGCCGAAAGCCAGACGAGCGCTACCGATGCCAGGGTAACCGGCAGGTTGATCAGCGGCGGCTGTTG
>JBGPAT010000058.1:0-11588 GCA_041480885.1 Anaerolineae bacterium | reverse complement strand
CGTCCTTCAGGGCGCCTTTTCGATTACTTCATGGTCCCCGGCAAGTCAAGAGAAGGCGCGACTATGACCATTTCACCGTCGAAGGTAAGAAGGCCGGGGAATCCTCGGCTTCATCGCGTGCCGCGGCCTCTGGCCTCTGCCTGCCGCGGTGCCGCAAAGGCTACGCTAGCTGGCTCGCCTCAGGACTTCCAGGATGTATTGTGCGGTCCGTCTGCCCGCGCTGCCATCTGTGAACGTGATTTCTCGCTGGACAAATGCCCTGCGTTCCGTGTGCTCAAGAGCCGGATTCTTAAGGTAGACATTCAGGGCTTCGCGCAACTGCCGCGCATCTTCGGCTACGCGCCCCGCGCCTGAGCTCAGAAACCGTTGGTGTGTGGGCCAATTGCCGATCTCCTTCAGTGATAGCGAGAATTTCTTCGAAGTATTCCAACCACCGGGCGTATCGATCACGGCAGCGATCATCGGCGTGTCATGGATGGCGGTCTCGACCAGCATGGTGGAATACACCGTCACCATGACGTCTGAGTAGGCCATCATCGATGATTTTTCGTCCATGTCTTCGCCGCTGTAAAATCCCAGCGAGCCACCAAGCGGCACCGGCATCACCACATGCACTCTCGGGTGTTTGGATTCCAGCAGTTGGATTCTCTGGCGCTCTTCCGCGAATATCCTAGGCTTGTCTTGAAAGTGGCTAGGGTGAAGGCGTATGAGCAGTTGCGCCGGCTCTGTGAGCGCCTCAGACGTAACCAACCCGGCAAGCGCCTCGATGTTTGGATAGTTCGGCGCAAAATGCACAAAACTGCTCGCGTACGAAATCAGTTTGCGGGCCGGATCCAGGTTGTGGGATCTGAAGTACTCCTCGCGCGGCATCAACCACGACTTGCGCAAGTATCCATCGTATGACGGCATTCCTCCGACATTCACCCGCCCGCGCGGCCAGTCGGCGCCCAACACCAATTCCTCCGCTTGCAGCTCTGACCAGCACGTAGCCCACTGCACATCTGCACCCGGGATTGCGTAGCTCGAAGGATTGTCCCACCCCACAATCGCAGTCATCGTGGGTATGCCCCGCCGGCTGGCTTCGCGCAGCAGGTAACGGTCAAGCCGCCACCCCGGCGTGGAGGCGACCACAAGATCTGGCTTGTAGTGATCGAACATGTCGGCGTAGATGCCGGGTTCCGGCGTCAGGTTGCGCTGCATTCTGACTAGCGCTTTCCGCGCAGCACCGGAGTTGCGCAAGCCCAGAGTCCACGCTGACGCCGGCAACCACACTGCCAGGCGAAAACGCCAAGAGTTCTCAGCCCAGACTTCCCGGATGTGGCTATCCATGGCTTCCGTGTTGATTCGGCGCGAACCGCCGACGCGCCGCAGATAAGCGAGCAGCCACTGCCAGCGCGGCCTCACGCTGCGTGCATATGCATTTGCCTGCTCTAGACGCAGGCCCTCGATGCAGAGTCCAGGCCGTGCGAACCGTTCTGAGATGCGGTTCTTGATGTCGTCATCTGTCAGAAGGACGACTTCGACACCTGCTTCCAGCAGCCTCGAAATCACGTCGCTTTGCAGGAAGTACACGATGGCCATGCCGTGGTCGGCAGCGATGAATAGGCGCTTTGCCATCAGGTGGGGGCTCTCAAGAATAGTACCAATGGAAGATCCTATTGTAGGCGGCCAGGAGAATTCTCTTGATCGGCGCAAACTCAAGCACCCGCTTTGCAAACGAGATGGGCTTCATGGCCGCGGCGCCTTTCAATTCCCCTCGGAAGTAGCCCAGGGTGTTGCTCATGTTCATGGCCAGCGGGTCAGGGATCATCAGTCTCAGCAAACCGGCCGCGTTCATCCGCGCGTCCAATTGCCTGACCTGGCCCATCGGTTTGTCCATCTCAAAAGGGAGAAACTGCTGCAGCACGGATTTGTGGGCCGCGAATTGCCAATGCGAGCCGCCCACGATCGCAGTCACGCCCTTGTAGACGAGACGATAATCCCGGGTCTCAGCGTAAACTCTGCGATTCTCCTCCTCGGTTTGACCGAGCGACAGGTTGAATTCCAAGAAGGTTTCCCACGGAATGAACTGTCCTTCCTCCAGATGAGCATTCTTGCGCGCCCACGCCAGGGTGCTGTCAAAGTACTGGGGCGGAGTGCGGAACGGCCGCGCGGTGACCATGCCCACGTTAGGAAAGGTCTCAAGGATTTCGACCGAGCGCTTAAGCCAGTTTGCCGAGAAAAGCACATCGCTGTCGCAATAGGCGATGATTTCACCCGGCGCGCCGCCCAGTATGACATTCCACGCGCCGCCCTTTCCCACGTTCCTTTCAGAGAGGATCAGGTATTGGATTCTGCCAGCCTCTTTCTCCTTCAAGAGGAAATCGCGGACTTCTTCACACGACCCGTTGTCAAAGACCATCAGGTCGAATGGCAAGCCGGGCTCCCGCGCCATCGATTCAAGGCAGACGCGGAAGACTTCCAAGGTTTCGGCGTAGAATCCGCTCAGGAAGGGCATGTAACTCAAAACAGCAGCGGTGATCCGCTGGGGACGCCCCACATCATCGATGAACTTGGCAGGATTTTGGCCTTTGCGCATAATTCATCTACTTGGTTCGCAGATAGCCGAATGGACTAGGTGCCCGCAACTTCTCTTCTACGCTTTTCGCTTGTCGATCATTTCTTGCCGAAGGTCCTCAGAAATCGCTTCTTCCAGCGCCTGGGCCGGGCAACTTGTTCGATCAGCGGATCGGGCAGGAAGAAGAGAATCGCCCGCAGGAACAGCTCAGCGCCGCGCAGGAAGCGCGGCAGAGACAGAGGCGGCCGAAGCAGTTTCCCCCCTTTCAGCAAGAGCGTGGCATCCAATATGCTGTAGCGGATCGCAGCTTCGCCGCCTGCCAGCCGGATATTTTCGTTGCTTTCAGGCGCAGTATGGTGGGGAAGCCCGCCCGGCAAATGACTATAATCATGATTCTGATGCACGATCGTAACAGAGGCTGTGCCGTCAACGAGGGGCCATTTTTCCAGGCGCGCCTTGTAGATCATCCAATTGTCCCAGCCCGCCCGGCCTACCGCAAATTCGGGAAGATCCTGGTAGCAGGCACGAGGAAAAAGAAAGAAATCGCTGCCGACCGGGCGATGAAGACTTCCCGTCTTGCGGACCCTGGCGCGCATCCCGTCTTCCCAGCCCTGATCGAATTTGATTGCGTCGGGGACGTCCAGATCCCAGCGCCGGCTGAGAAACACAAACTGCTCCCGCAAGTCTACGACTTGTTTGGCGGCCGGCACGAAGTCGCCCATCAGGATAATATCCGAGTTTACGATGCAAAGCAGCTTGCTCTGGCTGCTCTCTCGCGCGGTCTGAACCATTGACGAGATGAGGGGCGTGCCGCGCTCGTTTCGTTTCACGTTTCGAACATGGTCTATCCCGAGCCGGCGGGCCTCCTCGGCAAGGCCATCCTCGTCCCCAATCAAAAGGACCTGGACATCGGCGAGGCGCGTCCATGAGGCGATTGCATTTGCCTGAATCACCGCGATCCGCGGATCCGTGAATGGCTTGGGCGCGGAGAAGAGCGTAATCAGGCTCATGGCCCATCAACGTCCCGGCGCCCGTTCGTCCACGTCTCCCAAGGACCTGTGTTTCACGCCCGCGTTGATCCGCATCAGCTCAGGCTGGCGATCCACGAGGTTTACAACGTCTGTCCACGAGAATTCGTCACGATTGCCGAAGTGGCTGTACACACGCCTTACTAATTCAAGGTCTTCAGCAGTGTCCACTGTCCACCGGTACGCCCCCAGATCAGGATCATGATTCAGAAGCGCGACTCGAAAGCCCCGCGGGGAACGGCCGGTCCAGACTTGAGGCTGTGCGGCGGATAGGATGACCCCCTCGTAGAAGTAAGGCATCACATGCTCCCGTTGTTGGGGCTCAACGGCTTCCTTCCAGGCTCGTTCGAGCGCATCGACCGCACAGGCTTCCGCGTCAAGTCCAATCGGATATGTGCGTTTCCATGGCGGCGGCAGGCGATTCGCCGCAAAATCGAACGCAGACGCCTTGCCCGCACTGACCTTGCTGGTCCCAACAAGGAGATGAACCACCTCATCGATCAAAACCGGATCGACGAGTGGACAGTCAGCCGTGATGCGAACGACAATCTCCGCCCTCGAGATTTGGGCAGCCTCATGGTAACGGTCCAGGACATCGAACTCGCTCCCGCGCGTATGAGCAATAAGCTCGGCCTTGCAATATTCGGCCAGCGCGTCATCCGCAGGTTCCGTTGTTGTGGCAACACATACTTCATCGACCATCTTCGCACTCCGCGTCCGCGCCACGACGCGTGCAAGCATGGGTTGTCCGCCGATGTCCAGGAGGACTTTGCCAGGCAGGCGCGACGATCCCATGCGAGCTTGGATAATTGCCACTACACGCAAGCCAATTCCTCCCACACGTCTTCGCTTGCAAGTGCCTTCATCTGGAGTTGCACTCCATCGAGTTCTCGTCTTTTTCGCATCAGTGACCAACTCCGACCTCGGATGGCAGGTCGCGTCGCTGCCTCGCGCACCAGGGCACCTACGCCCGCGGCGTCCACAATGATCGTGCTCGCATTTTCCCTCACGCTATGATCCACAACATCGAATTCGATTAATGTCGGGATTGCATTCGCAAAGAAGACCGCCAGAATGCTGAGGACCACGGCCAAAACCGATGAAATGAGCATGAACTCCATTTTTCCTCACCCTCTTTGGACAGCGCCTTGGACAGCGCCTTCATAGGCCATCAACAAGCATGTGAAATTCTTGCTCCAATCTGCTTTCTTCTCTGCGATGGCGCGGGCTGCCAGACCCGCCTGAGTCATGCGGCGCTGGTTGGTCTTGATGGTCAGGATCTTCTCGGCCAGCGCCTCTGCATTGCCATCGGGGAACAGCCAGCCATCTACACCCTCGTCTACCCACTCCCGATTGGCGGGAATATCGGAGACCAGTGCAGGCAGCCCGCAGGCAAGCGCTTCCATGAGGGAAACAGATGAACCGTCCACGTGCGACGGCGAAATGAACAGGTCGGCCCTGCGGTACCATCCAGGAAGATTCGCTTGTTGGACATGCCCACCGAATTGGACCCTGTCGATTGCACCCCCTTGCACGAGGATCTTGCGAATCGTCTCAGCGCGCGAACCTGCGCCGAGAAGGATAAGCCTCATGCTTGGATCCCTCCGGGCAACGTTCACGAACGCGTGGGCAAGCACCTCTACGCCGTAGCGGGGTTCCCAACTCCGATTGCAGAAAAGCACAAATGAACTTTGCCCCGCTTGCCCGGTAATCCGTCGGGCGGGCCGAGCATTTTTTCTGCTCGCCGCAGGCTGCGATCGGCCTCGCAAAGGCGGCCGTGGTTTGAAGTGCCTCAGATCGACGCCCCATGGGAATACCGTGATCCTATTAGGGTCCATTCCGTAGCGAATGGCCCTTTCGCGCGTCACGCGGGCGTCGCTGACAAAGGACGTGCTGCGTCGCAGCGTGTATCGCGTGACCGAGCCCCACCACCAATTTCGCCCGGCGTCTTGCATCAAGTCAAAGCCCCAGGACATGGTCAACACTGGCCTGAACCCCGAGAGGATGGATACGAACGCGCAAGTCTGAACCGGACCAGCGTGGATCAGATCGGGCTTGACCTCCCTAATCACGCGTCTCAAGTCGAACGCGAGGCGCGGCACGTCCCGCCACCGGAAGGCCTTTCGGCCGCCTGCCCAGCGAGGCATCCTGATGCCTGCCGGCACAGGCCGGTCCTCAGTCGCCCGCTGATGCCCCTCCAGCTTGAGGTAATACACCTCATGGCTACTCTTTGCCAGAGCCGACAAGAATCGATGATCGTGAGGGCCGTAGCTTTGCGAGAAATATATGATTCGCATCCGAAGGTCGGCTACCAACGACGAGCCTACGCGCCCAGGTCGGTCCAGCGCAGATCTTGACCCTGTTCAATCCCATGCAGCGCTCGCGTGCCGATCACGTTTGAGATCTCGTGAGGTCGGATTGCCCCGGGTGTGGCAGGCCTCAACACATCGATCATTTCACGTGTAAATACCTCGCCAGCGCGTACAGTTCGTGCGGCCCGCAGGCACCGCCGCTGCACGATCGCCGTATGCACCTCGTTGGCTGCGATGAATTTATCGGGACTGCCAAGCGATCGCTCCAATAGCCGCGTCTCCTCGACCATCCGAGCCCAGCTCTCCGGGTTCATTGCAAATTTGTGGTCCGGGCCCTCACGGGCATTGCTGTCGGTGAAGTGACGCTCGATGACCCGCGCACCGAGGGCAACAGCCCCCAGCACCGGAGCAAGAGCGTGAGTATGATCTGAGAGGCCCAGGATCACGTCTGGGAACATAGCGGCAAAAGTCTTAAGTACATTCAAGTGAAGGTGATCGTAGTTATCGGGGTTCGCCGTATAGTTCGTATTGCACTGCATCAGAACGAGTTTCGGGTTGATCTTCAGTATCGCGTGGACAGCTCGTTGAACATCGCCGATGTCCGAGGCGCCCGTTGCCACAAAAAGCGGTTTTCCTTTGCGGGCCATACGCTCCAGCGCCTCGATCAAGTCTATTTCGCCCGATCCAGCCTTATACATTTCCACGTACGGGTCCAGAAAATCGATGGCATCAAAATCGTAGGGTGAGGAAAAGTAGTCGATGCCGAGGGTATGGCACTCCTCGCCGAGCGTGAGGGTCCATTCAAAGGGGATCGACGCGGCCTCGTACACCTCCACTACGGATTTCTTCCAGGCGGCCTGGTGCGACAGCTGAGAGTTCAGGTGCCTGAAGCCATAATCCGAAACGATCTTGGGCGCGCTGAAGTTCTGGAACTTCGCAGCGTTTGCTCCCGAATCTTTTGCGAGCTGGATGAGTGTTTTGGCACGGCCCAGGTTCCCATCGTGGTTCGCCGCAATGTCAGCAATGAAATACGTGGGGTGGTTTGGGCCGATAAGATGGTTGGCGATCTTGATTTCCATAGTTCCTCTACTTGCCCTGGCACACGGAAGGTGATCTCACCGCCTGCGCCCAGGTTGAGGGGGACTTTCCGCCTGTTGATAACTGCGGATTTTCTGTGGATAACCCTGCTCGTACTGTGAATGGAATCTGTGGAGGCCTGTGGAGAAGTCGGGGAGAACCAGACCTAGGGCTGCTGAAAGCTTGGCGCTGGAGAGCCATAGACGATGGGATCTGCGGGCTTGAAGGTCGGAATCGTCAACCGATGCCGCGCGGACCAGATGTTCATCCCAGCCGAACTCCCGCGCGATATCCACACCGAATTGGTGCTTTGTAATCGGTTGAGGGCCGACCGCGTGATGCAGACCCCGCAGTTCGGAATCAACGATTGTGAGCAGGATACTTGCCAGATCGTCTACCAGCATCGGGCAGAAATATACGTCGGCGAAACCGTCGACAGTCTTGCCCACGCTCAGGTTATTCACAAAGAACTCCGCCAGGCTGCGCCTTCCGTTGATGGACCACCCGTAGAAATTCACGCGGGCGATCACCGCAGACGGATTCGCGGCCAGGACCGCCTTCTCACCCTCCAGTTTCGTCGTCGCGTACACCCCTCGGGGGTTGGGGGCATCACTTTCCGTATAGGGCCCGCTTTTCAGTCCGTCAAATACAGCATCCGTGGAGATGTGCACCAGACGGATCCCGAGTTTGGCACATTCGCCCGCGATCCGCCTCGGGAGGTCCGCGTTGAGGCGCCGAGCCAGTTCGGGATTCTTCTCGCAGAAATCCACGTCTGCAGCCGCCGCACAGTGGATCACTGCCTCTGGACGGTGCTCCTCCAGAATGCGTGGCACCGCCATCTGCTCGAGAAGGTCAACCTGCGCGGCTGTAAACGGTACCGAGCCTAGCTGGTTGCGATCCGCACCGATGACATCACGCGTGCGGCTCGCCTCCAACGCCAGGTTGAGACCCAGCAGTCCGCTCGAGCCCGTAATCAACAGCTTCATACCCGTGCGCAGCCTGCAGGCCGCACCCTATACATCCAGTTTTCCCGCCGCGTACAGCGTCTCGAATGGCTCGATAAGTTTGCGGATGCCGGCAATATCCAGCCACTCCGCATTGCTGTCACTGGAGTACCGGAAACCCTCAACCAAGGGCTTGCCGTCATATTGCAGCGCGCGTTCCCAAAGCGGCGCGGGTGGCTTGACGACGTACATACGGTCATGTTCCACAGTATTTCTCGCCTCATCTTCCGACACCAACACTTCATGCAGTTTCTCGCCCGGCCGAATGCCGATCTGGGCGATATCAGCCATGGGTGCGATCGCTTTCGCCAGGTCCACAACCTTCATGCTAGGGATCTTCGGCACGAATACCTCTCCCCCCCGCATCTGCTCGATGCACTCGATCACAAATCGTACCCCCTGCTCGAGCGACAGCCAAAACCGCGTCATCCGCTCGTCAGTGATGGTAAGCTTGCCTGTATGGCGCTGCTTCAGGAACACGGGGACAACGGAGCCGCGGCTCCCAACGACGTTCCCATAGCGCACACACGAATAGCGCGTCGACGATCCGGCCGCATAGGCATTGCTCTGAACAGTCAGCTTCTCGGCGGCGAGCTTGGTGGCCCCGTACAGGTTGATAGGGTTGACCGCCTTGTCTGTGCTCAAAGCCATCACTTGCTTCACGCCCGCATCCAGCGCGGCTTCAACCACGTTGCTGGTGCCCATGATATTGGTTTTGACGGCTTCCATGGGGTTGTACTCGCAAGCCGGAACCTGCTTGAGCGCCGCCGCGTGCACAACCACATCCACGCCGTGCATGGCACGCAGCAGGCGATCGCGGTCGCGTACGTCCCCGATGAAGTAGCGCATGTTGGGTTGGTCAAAGCCCGCGGAGCGCATTTGATGCTGCTTCAACTCATCGCGGCTGAAGATGATGATCTTCTTGGGGGTGAAATCGTCCAGCATGGTTCGAACAAACTGCCTCCCGAACGAGCCGGTGCCTCCGGTGATGAGCACAACCTTATCATTCCAATCCATGACCACCTCTGGTTTTATGCCCGATGAGTCCTTCAAATACCCGCGTCGTATACCCCGGCATTCTAGAATTGCGCAATCTGCACGACCGCGGGAGATTCCCCAGGGTGCAGGCTTTTGGCATTGATAACGGGACCTGCGTTCGGTCAATTTTGGGCAATTTCGACTCAGGCCTTGCGGATCACGATCAAGGGATACTGCCCGTGTTCCCCAAAAAAACGCGGGAAGCGGTCCTCCAGCCAGAATACAACGCGCAGGAGCAGCCTCCCACCAATTCGCGGACGGATGAACCAGCGCATAAAACGTGGGCTCAGGCTTCTCCAAGCGTATGTGTCATAGATCACTGACCCTTGCAGCTCGGCTCTGAGCCATCTGGGCGTCATTTTTTGGATGAAGGTGCCTCGCTGGTCTTCCTCCGTGCTCCAGTCCTTCTTCTGCTTGCGAGAGCGCCCCGAGAGCCAGCGTCCAGCGCGGATCAGCGGCTCGGCCAAACGCATCAGGAGCGGACGGTACCAGCCGTTGATCGCAGCAGCCGTGTGCCCCGATTTAAGCACCCGATTGATCTCGAGATAAGCCCGTCTATGTTCGGCTAGCGGCAAGTGATGGATGGCGTGCATCGAAACCACACCATCAAATGCATCACACTGGAACGGCAAGGCGGCAATGTCGGCCACCGCATACAGCCCGCGGCCCTGCAAATGCGCGCGGGCGGCTCTGAGAGCCACTATTGAAATGTCTGCGCACACGCGAAAGCGGTAACCAGCAGAATACGTCAGATACTCCGGCCACTGGACTGGACCCGATCCTGCATCCAGCAGGTAATCGCCACCGGACGCGATGTAGCGGTTCACGCGCAAGTGGCACTTGTGAATGTATTCCATTGAAACGGGCCGCAGGTCTTCGTAGCGCGCGTTTTGGTAGGAGCCGTCATCGTCCTGGGCCCAGCCAATCTCATCGTAGAAATCGCGCACTTGCTGCTTGGTATCTTCGGTTACTTCTCGATCACGCACTTCGGTACTCAGCCTCCATATTTCGGTCGCAAGCCTGAACGGACTACCAATCGATCTTCTCGCCTGCCAGGCAGCGAAATGCGCGTCCAAAGGCTGCTTGCCCGTCGTCCGCCAGCACACGCCGCAGCGGCCAAACTTCCAAGTCATGCCAGAAGTGCATCAGGCGCCACGGAAAATCGAACGGATACTCAAAGAAGAAACGGTAGGCATAGTTCCAGGCCGTCTCGATCTGGTCCGGTGCAAGCCGGTGACCACGCGGATCGCCGAGGACTCTGTCCAGCATCGCGAAGTACTCGCTCCAACTAGACGGGTCGAACGTGAATCCGCGGCCTCGATAATGGGTTTTGCCCGCCACAATGACAGGCACACCTCGCATCGCCATTTCCATGCCCACGGTAGTCGTATAGACGAGGCCCAGGCTGGCAACCTCCATGACATCGTAGGTGTTGGTCGAGTCGTCGGGGCCGATCACATGGATATGCTCGGGGTGCCCATGGGCAGCGCCCTCAATCACTGACATCATTGACGGACCCTTGGTGAGGCGCTCGCCGGGATGCACTCGCACCACCAATTGCATATCCCGCCGGAGCGCGAAGTGCGTGACAGTCCTCTCGATCCATTCGGCCATGCTCGCGGAAAAAACGTTGCGCCCCAACGTCAGGCTGTCGCCCAGCACGTTGGTCGCGAGTAGCACCACGGGTCGTTCGTCGAGCTTCAGTCGCGTGCGCACCGCCTCGCGACCTTCCGCCGGCGCGTCCTGCCAGAAACGCGTCCCTTTTCCAAACATGCGCCGGCTACTTCGCGCCTGCTCCAGAGCCGCAATTGCGTCGCGTTCTCCGTTTGTTAGAGGGCACCCAGAACGCCTCGCCCATAGGTCATTCGTATTCTGCCGCATCACAATATCGTTCTGTGCGACCCAGATCTGCTCGCGCTGGTCGTTGAACTCATATGTGACCGCCATGAGGCCCAGATATCGGGCAACTTGGTAGAACACACCCAGCTCCGTGACGAGGCCGTTCGGTATGAGCACTGTTCCAGGATGGACCTGCCCAAGCAAACTCAACCCTGCTAAGGCCGCCGCGCGGTTTCTCGCAATGCGCAGTCGAAACAATCCGGATTCGCGGTCGAAATTCTCCGTTTGCAGTGTGTACATCGCGTCGAAACCGGAGGCAGTTTCGATTGCCGGTGCCAGCTCCTCGGGCAGCGTGTCTGTCGGACGCACATCAAGCAGCGACACAGTTTCCACTATCCCCCTCAGTGGCGCCAGCACGCGTCGCGTGTACAAGTCCTGCCGCTGCAGATCAAAGGCATTGATGTCTTTGTCCCAATTGCCGTATGGCAGATATGCAACGGTAACTTCGTTACCAAGGCCGCGCAGAGCTAATCCGACCATGACGGCCTGCTCGATCCAGTAGTGCAGCGTAGCAAAAAGCAGGATTCTACTGCCGGAGGGCGCCCTTTCCACAAAACGGCGCGCCTCATCCACGGCAGCGGGCAAGTGGGTCGCCAACTGCTCCAAGTTGTACCTCGTCTTTGGGCGGCGCGGCCGGACTGCATCGTACAATGCCGCCGCGGCTGGAACACTT
>JBGPAT010000057.1:0-11645 GCA_041480885.1 Anaerolineae bacterium | reverse complement strand
GACATGAAGAGGAAGATGCCGACAAGCAACCAATCCATGTACAGCCACCAGGGCCCGTGCCAGTCGACATACGCGAGCACCTGTTCCGTGAGCGGCCACCAGATGTAGATGATCAGGAAGATGACCAGGAAGAAGCCGCTGAGCAGGACAGTGGAAGAGCGAGTCCAGCGAACGAGGGGAGGAAGACGCTGCATCTCGGACGGATTATAGCCATGTTGTGAGGGTGAGATGCGCGACGCGGAATCACCTGTGTGCTGAGGCAAGTGCCTAGGGGCCAGCGGATGACGGGAAGGCCCCGCAGCCCCGCACGCTTCTGTGGCGTCTTGGCTTGCGAAGGTTGGAAAGAACGCAGCACTTAGGGCGCTCGCTGGGCTCGGCGCAAGCTGACTGCCATTGCCGTCGGGTCCCCGTGCCAAGGTCCGCGTCGCCGTGATTGAAGTTGAACGTATCGCCAACACAGATGTCAGCCCAGGTTGGGTTGGTAAACCCATCGGAATTGCGACACGTTTGGGTTGAATTGCTGATTGACAAACGGCTAGGAAGCCTTATAATGTATTTAGTTGGTTGTACCAACATACTAACCTTCCCATGGCTCCAAAAAACACAGCGGACCAGGCCTTCCTACGTGAGTTGAATCTATCATCGGTGATGGGATTGGTGTACCACGCGGCACCGCTCTCTCGCGCGCAACTAGCGAGCAAGACCGGCCTCAACAAATCCACAATTTCCAGTCTCGTGGAGGATCTGTTGGATCGGCGACTCATTCACGAGACCGGCATGAACTCCAATGGCGCCGGGCGGCCGGCCACATTACTGGAGATCAATCCGAAGGTCGGCGCGGTGATCGCGGTCGAATTGGGTGTGGACTTTGTGGCGGTGGCCGTAACCGATTTCGTGGGGAAGATCCTGTGGCGAGAGCAGCTTGCGGCCGACGCGGCTGAAGCGCAAGAGCAAACCATCCGCGAGTCCCGGACACTGGTAGATGAGGCCATGCGACGTTGTCGAGATGAGGGGCTGAGGATCCTGGGACTGTGTTTCTCGATACCGGGCACGGTGGATCTAAATCGGGAGGTCGTGATCTTCGCTCCGAATCTCAACTGGCACAACGTGGATTTCCGGGCATTATTCTCCTATACGGGACTAAAGGTCCTCATCGAAAATGATGCGAACGCCGCCGCAATCGGCGAGCATTTGCTGGGTGTGGCACAGGACGTCAAGGACTTCATCTTTGTTTTTGCGGGCGTGGGGCTGGGCGGCGGCCTGTTCCTTGACAACCAGCTGTATCGGGGAAAAGGCGGCTACGCGGGCGAGATAGGGCACACGCCGATCCGGGCCGAAGCGCTGCAGGTGCGCTGCCATTGCGGCAATGTGGACTGCTGGGAGACGTACGCCAGTCAAGCCTCTGTCCTGCGACGCGTGCAGTCGCGCATGCAGAGCGGATCCGCCAGCCTGATTCCGTCGCTGATGGAGGCCCAACACGCTCCTCTGTCCATGTCGATCATACGGCAGGCCGCCGAGGCGGGCGACCGCGCGGCGCTGGACAGCCTGGCAGAGGTCGGAGCGGCGATGGGGAGCGGATTTGCGGGGCTGGTCAACATCTTCAACCCCGAGAAGATCGTTCTTGGAGGACCCGTTAGCATTGCTGGCGAATATCTTATGCCTGCGATCCTCGAAAGCGTAAGCAAGCAGGCGATGCAGGAGATGGGCGGCCAGACGGAGATCAATTTGAGCGCTTTCGGCTCCGACGCCAGCTTGATCGGCGCGGCCGCGGTGGTTGTAAACGATATCCTGAGGAACCCGACGCATGTTGAAAAGGAGGTGGTGGCTGGGAAGGAGCTGCAAACGATCGCTATTTGAAGCTGTAAATCCGACGAAATAGGAAAAGGAGAAGAACATCATGTCCCGAAAATTCTCATACAGCCTGCTGACGATGGTCATGGCTGCCGCGTTTGTGCTTTCTGCGTGCGGCCCGGCTGCAACACCGACTGAAGTTGCGCCAGCCCCTACAACGGCACCTGCCGCAACCGTGGCGCCCGCCGCGACCGCGGCTCCTGCATTTGCAGTAGGCGTGGTTCTGCCGACTAAGAACGAACCAAGATGGATTCAGGACGAGACCCGCTTCAATGACGCCTTCAAGGCGGCTGGCACGACCGTTCAGGTGCTCTTCAGCGATGGCGATTCCGCCAAGGAAAAGGCCAACGTTGAATCTCTGATCAGCCAGGGCATCAAAGTCCTGATTATTTGCCCGCAGGATGCTACTGCGGCTGCCGCCGCCGTCGACGAGGCTAAGGCAGCTGGCGTCAAGGTTATTTCCTATGACCGCCTTATCCGCGACACCGACGCGGTTGATTACTACGTAACCTTCGACAGCAATTCCGTTGGCGCGGCTCAGGCGCAGTACCTGGTCGACAAGGCCACCGGAACGGGCAACCCGCTCTACCTCTATGCGGGTGCAGCCTCCGACAACAACGCCTTCCTGTTCTTCGAGGGCGCGTGGGAAGTTCTGCAGCCCAAGATCGCCGACGGCACCTTCGTCATCAAGAACTCCGACAAGGCCGTGGGGCTGCAAGCCAACCCGACATTGACCCGTGATCAGGAAAGCACGATCATCGGCCAAATCACGACCGACTGGAAGTTCGATGTGGCCAAGAACCTGGCTGAGGCCAACCTGACCGCGGCCAAGGCTGCCGATAAGGGCAACGTGTTTATCCTCGCCCCGAATGACGGCACCGCTCGCTCCATTGCCGACACTTTTGCCGCCGACAAGGATGTCAAGAGCTACGTGGTCACCGGTCAGGATGCAGAGGAAGCCTCCATCCAGTACATCATCGATGGTAAGCAGTCCATGACGGTGCTGAAGGACGTACGCACGCTGGTCAAGGACGCGATTGCCGCGGCGCAGGCATTTCTCTCGGGTGGAACCCCTGAGAAGACCACCACGTACAATAACGGCAAGATCGATGTCCCGGCGAAGCCCTCACCCGTAGTCACGGTTGACAAAACCAATGTCAAGGCTGCCGTGATCGACTCCGGTTACTGGCCCGCCGCGGATTTCAAGAACCTACCATAACGACTGCTGCTTGAAGTTCGGGAATGGTGATGGCGCAAGCCATCACTATTCCTGTATAATTATTCAGTATCCGGTCCGCTGGTTCAATTGATCGCATCCCGGCGACGGTCGATGTCAGAGTCCATTCACAAAGCCAATCACGCGCATGAACGGATGGGTGAATCCCTCCCAGGAACTCAAGGTGCTGATTCTTACCTCGAATATTCTTGAACGAACTGCAATTATGGGTAGTGGGCGGTTGCCGCAGCGTGCAGACCGCCCACTTCTATTGTTGGCCTAGGCTCAAGGAGAGAAAGATGAAACCCATGGCAGAAGCCGCGCCCATCGTCGAGATGCGAAACATCAAGAAGAACTTCGGCGCCGTCCAGGCGCTGCGAGGGGTGGACCTGGTGCTCCGCCGGAACGAAGTGCTGGGGTTGGTGGGCGATAACGCCGCCGGCAAATCAACTCTCATGAAGGTCCTGAGCGGCGCTTACATGGCCGACGAAGGAGAGATCTTCCTGGAGGGGAAGAGTGTGCACCTTGCAGATCCCATGGATGCGCGCCGGCGCGGCATCGAGATGGTCTATCAGGATTGCGCCCTAAGCAACAACCTGGACGTGGCGGCCAACGTCTTCCTCGGACGGGAAGTGGTCGGTATGCAGTTTGGCCCCCTGGGGGTGATGAACGAACACGTCATGGAACAGGAGACGCAGCGCCTGCTGGACCGTCTCAAGATTGATATCTCCTCCGTGCGCTTGAAAGTGGAGAGGCTGTCAGGTGGCCAACGTCAGGCCGTGGCCATTGCCCGGGCCACGGCCTTCGACGCCAAGGTGACGATCATGGACGCACCGACGGCGGCGCTAAGTGTCGCCGCGATCGACAAGGTGCTCGCCCTGGTGCGGCAGCTGAAGGCACAGGGCTCCTCGATCATTATCATTAGCCACAGGTTGGAGGACGTCTACCAGGTAAGCGATCGATTGATGGTCCTGCGGCAGGGGCGGAAGGTGTGCGATACCGCCATCGGTGGTGACATTCACGAATTCCGCGAAAAGGTGGTCGCCTATATTATCGGGGCGCGGAATGACTTCGCCGAGGCGGCAGTCGCCGCGTAATCTCCAGGAGTCCAGGATGGCGTTCTTCAAGAGTGTCCAGACAATGCTTCGGGAAAACATCCGCGAATACGGGATGTTCATCGCCCTGTTCGTGATCATGGTGATCTTCACCATCACAACCAAGGGCCTATTCATCTCATCGCGAAACATCGTCAACCTCGTAAATCAAACGGGCTATATTGCGGTGCTGGCGGTCGGTATGACGCTGGTCATTGTCATCCACCATATCGATCTTTCCGTAGGATATCTCTCGGGCTTTCTCGGTGCCGTGGCGGCAATTGCGATGGTGGGCTGGGGGGTGCCAGTGTATGGCGCCATATCGCTCGTGCTGGTGCTTGGCATCCTGGCGGGGCTTGTCACTGCGTTTCTGGTGGCGCAATTGCATATCCCGGCTTTTGTCGCCACCCTGGCGGGTTGGCTGGGTTACCGAGGAGCATTGCAGCTGGTCACCGCGGCCAGGGGTACGATCATCATTCCCGATCCCACCTTCAACGCGATCGGGAACGGCTTCATTCCGGACATCCCGGGCATCGGCATCCTGCCAGGCGTGCACAAGTTGACGCTGATGATCGGATTGTTGGCCATCATCTTGTACATCTCCGGGGCCATCAGGGACCGAAGAAGGAAGCGGTCCTACGACTTCACGGTAACTCCGCTGAACCTGTTCGTCATCCAATTGGCGTTCGTGTCACTCATCGTCGGCGCCATTGCCTGGATCCTGGCAGGCTACCAGGGGCTCTCCTGGACGGCAGTGGTCGTGCTGGGGGTGGTCCTGGTCTATGATTTTGTGACCAACAAAACGGTTCTTGGCAGACACATTTACGCCGTCGGTGGAAATCCGGAGGCGGCCGAGCTGAGCGGCATCAGCGTGAAGAACATCACCTATGTGGTCTTCGCTTCGATGGGATTTCTCTCGGCACTTTCGGGAATCCTGTTTGCCTCGCGCCTGCGATCTGCCACAACGACGGCAGGCCAGCTATTCGAATTGGATGCAATCGCGGCGGCATTTGTCGGTGGAGTTTCGGCGGCTGGCGGCGTCGGCAAAGTGACGGGGTCGCTCATCGGGGCACTGGTCATGATCTCGTTGACGAGCGGCATGAACCTAATGGGCACCGATATTTCCTACCAGTATATCGTTCGTGCCGCGGTGCTCGCGGCGGCGGTCATATTTGACGTGACGACCCGCAATAGGGCGGCCTAGAACCGACGCATGTTGAAAAGGAGGTGGTGCCGGGCACGGAAATGAAGATGGTGATCGCTTAGTAGTCGATAGCAGATAGATCAACAAAAGGAGAAGAATATCATGTCCAGAAAGTTTTCATATAGCCTGCTGGCTGTGGTCATGGCAGCCGCGTTTGCAATTTCGGCGTGCGGACCGGCGGCCCCCGCCGCACCAGCTGGTGGAGGCAAGGTGGAAGTATTCTCCTGGTGGGTGGGCCCGGGTGAAGCAGATGGCCTGGCCGCCATGATCAAGATCTTCCAGGCTCAATATCCGAATGATACGTTTGTCAACGCCTCCGTGGCAGGTGGCGCGGGAACGAATGCGAAGGCTGTGTTGGCGACCCGACTCCAAGGTGGTGATCCCCCGGATTCCTGGCAGGCCCATGCAGGTGAAGCAACCTTCGCCTATGTAGATGCCAAACAGATTCAACCGCTGGATGATTTCTTCAAATCAAGTGGCTTTGGTGCAGCCCTTCCGTCTGCTCTGCTCCCCTTGATTTCCAAGGATGGCCATCCCTACAGCGTGCCGGTGAACATTCACCGCTCGAACGTCATGTGGTTCAACCCGAAGGTCTTGACGGCAGCGGGCGTAACGGTGCCCGCCGGCGGATTCGCGAGCTACGATGACTTCTTTGCGGCCTGTGACAAGATCAAGGCCGCGGGCAAGACCTGCCTGGCCCTCGGACCAGCATGGACTGCTGAGCACCTATTTGAGAACGTCATGCTCGGCTCGTTGGGTGCGGATGGATGGGCGGGCCTGTGGACCGGCAAGACGGATTGGG
Organism: Anaerolineae bacterium; assembly: GCA_041480885.1. Classification (GTDB taxonomy): domain Bacteria; phylum Chloroflexota; class Anaerolineae; order Anaerolineales; family Villigracilaceae; genus Fen-1038. The sequence goes on along the minus strand of JBGPAT010000057.1, from coordinate 5,478 downwards.
CCAGCGCCGACGTCACGAAGGCGTTGAACAACTATGCCAAGGCGCTGAGCTACACGAACAGTGATGCTGCTACGCTTTCCGACTGGCAGCCGGCAGCCAAGCTGATGACCGATGGAGATGCGGCTTTCAATATCATGGGCGACTGGGCCTATGGGTACTTCGCCAACGTGGCCCCGAACGGCCTTGCTCTGAAGCCGCACACGGACTTTGACTGGGCCCCGCCGCCAGGAACGAACGGCATGTTCCTGTTCCTCGCAGACAGCTTCGTCCTGCCTGTTGGTAACAAGAATGCTGCGGGCACCATGGATTGGCTGACAGTGGCCGCTTCGAAGGCGGGCCAGGAAGCTTTCAACCCGCTTAAGGGCTCGATCTGCGCCCGCACCGATTGCGATCAGAAACTGTTCAGTGAATATTCACAGAATGCTGCCAAGGACTGGGCGTCGAACACTGTCGTTGGTAGCTTGACGCACGAAGTTGTCGGAAATCCGGCCTGGAACAGCAAAGTTGCGACGGCCCTGGGCCTGTTCGTGGCTGATCCGACCAAGGTTGCCGACTTCCAAACGGCACTCGTCGCAGCGTGCAAGTCAGACGGCGCGTGCAAGTAGGAAACAGCTCGTAACACGGTTTTGAAAATGGGCGGCTGGAACTCAGCCGCCCATTTTGTCAAACGGGGGAGCGATTTGGAGTGACCGCGAGAACGCGGTCCGTGCGCCGTGGGGCGCAACTTGACAATTGCAATATCGGCCACTAAGATTGCTTTATGGCAGCCATGAGAATAGCCGTGAAAGAGCGATCGCATGTCTCGAGGGTTTGAGTTTCGTGCGCAGCAGATGGTTTTGGCGCTGGCCTTGATGGCAGGCGGCGCGACCGCGGAGTACCTGCTGGGCAGGACCCGGCTCGTTATCGCGGGATCGGAATTCACGTCGATCGGTTTGCTGCTCGGCGGACTGGTTTTCTACGCGGGGATCCTGGTGATCGTCGCAATGTTCCGGAACGAAACGTATCTGTCGCTTGCCTTGCTGCTGCCATCCATGATCGCGGTGGCGATCTTCGTCTACGGGTTTATCGGCTGGTCCATCCGTGTTTCGCTGAGCAAATGGACGGGCCTGACTCCGGACTTCACCTGGGTGGGATTGCAGCAGTACTCTGAGCTGCTGCAAAACGATTTCCGGTTTGGCATTGACGCACGAAATACGGGCGTGTTCACCGTCGGCTTCATTCTCGGTTGCCTGGTGATCGGTCTAGCCCTGGCCATCCTGCTGGACCAGCGACTGAAGGGGGAGGCAATTTTCCGTGGCATCTTTCTTTTTCCAATGTCCATCTCATTCATCGCCTCCGGCGTGGTTTGGTCCTGGCTGATGAACCCCGCCGTGGGCGACCGGATCACCGGTATCAACCTGCTCTTCAAGATGCTGCATCTGGATTTCTTGATCAGCCTGTGGCATTCCACGCCGCAACCATGGGGCATGGCGTTCACCGTGATTCCAGCAGTCTGGCAGCTTTCAGGGTTCACGATGGCTCTGTACCTAGGTGGCTTGCGCAGCATCCCGGAAGAGATGCGCGAGGCCGCCCGCGTGGATGGGGCTAGCGAATTTCAGATCTATCGCTACATCATCATGCCTCTGCTGCAGCCGGTGACGCTGAGCGCTGTCATCATATTGGGCCATATGTCGCTCAAGATCTTTGACCTGATCGTGGCAATCGGCCACAAGGACATGCGCCTGGATGTTCCCGGCATCTACATGTGGACCACGACTTTTGATGGCACAAAATACGCGCAAGGGGCGGCGATCGGGGTGTTGATGCTGGTCAGCGTGGCGATCCTGGTGGTACCGTACCTGGTCTACAACATGCGCACTGAGGCTGAGCTGTGAGACGCCGAGCCGCACTCAACACTTTTTTCTATCTGGCTCTGATCGCGGCCGCGGTCGTGTTCCTGCTGCCTGTTTACATGATGGTTCTGACGGGCGTAAAGCCCATCGGTGAAATCGATCTCAAGACAATGTGGAGCCTGCCTCTACAGGGTTTCCACATCGACAATTTCATCGCAGGCTACGAGCAACTGGCGCCGAACCTGAACAACAGCCTGATGATGGTGATCCCCGAGGCGCTCCTGTCGTCGCTGCTGGGTTCGATCAACGGCTACCTGCTTGCCAAGTGGCGATTTCGTGGTTCAAACCTGGTCTTCAGCCTGATTCTTTTCGGGATGTTCATTCCCTACCAAAGCATTCTGATCCCGCTTGTGAAGTTCATGCAGTACATCAAGCTGTATGGCGACCTGCCGGGATTGGTGCTGGTGCACATTATCTACGGGATACCCATTACGACATTGATCTTCCGCAACTACTATGCCGGAATCGGCACTGAGGTGCTCGAGGCGGCCCGCATTGACGGCGCGAGCCTGGCCGGCGTATATCGCTACATTGTGTTTCCGCTCTCGGCGCCGAGCTTTGCCGTGGTGATCATCTGGCAATTCACGCAGGCGTGGAATGAGTTCCTGTTTGCCGTGATCCTAACCAACCAATCGCATTGGCCGGTGACGGTGGCATTGAACAACCTGGCGGGAAGCCAGCTGGTGCAATGGAACGTGCTGATGGCGGCCACCTTGCTGGCGGCGCTGCCCACGCTGCTGGTCTACGTTTTTCTGGGACGGTACTTCCTGCGTGGCTTGATGGCAGGCGCACTCAAGGGATAGGGGCGATCTTTGGTCGGCCAGCGATAGGTTGGCGGCTGCGGATACCACGCCTGCTCACAAAGACGCCGGCGCATCGAAGTTGACGAGGGCGCGCAAGCCGAGGCATCCAATCCGAGACAGCGAGAATGACGGCGCTCATCCCGCGGCTCGGCCGATTTGGAATCCTGTGGAGGGATATGAAATATCGAGCACTGGGACGCACCGGCTGGCGCGTATCTGAGATCAGCTTCGGGGCGTGGGCCATTGGGGGCGATTGGGGGAGGGTGGATGATAAGGATTCGCTGGCAGCACTCGAGCGGGCTATTGACCTAGGCGTCAATTTCATCGACACTGCCGACGTCTACGGGGATGGGCGAAGCGAGAGGCTGGTCGCGAAATTGCGCGGCGCCCGACGCGAAACGATCCATGTGGCAACCAAAGCCGGACGCAGGCTCGATCCGCATGCGGCAGATGGCTACAACCGCAAGAACCTGACTCATTTCGTCGAGCGCAGTCTGAGGAATCTGCGAACCGAAGCGCTGGACCTGCTGCAACTACACTGCCCACCGACGGAGGTCTACTACCGGCCGGAAGTATTCGGGGTGCTTGACGATCTGGTAAGCCGGGGGAAAATCCGGTTCTACGGCGTGAGCGTTGAGAAGGTGGAAGAGGCGCTGAAGGCGATCGAATATCCAAACGTACAGACGGTGCAGATCATTTTCAATATCTTCCGGCAGCGGCCATCGGAACTGTTCTTTGAACGTGCGCGGCGCCGCAAGGTTGGCATCCTCGCCCGCGTGCCGCTGGCGAGCGGTCTCCTGACAGGCAAGATGATGCCCAGGACGAGGTTCGAGCCGGGGGATCATCGGGCCTTCAACCGGAAAGGCGAGGCATTTGATCGGGGAGAAACTTTTGCGGGCGTAGACTACAAAGCTGCGCTGAAGGCCGTCGAGGCCTTGCGTCCGCTCGTGCCAGCGGCAATGACAATGACACAGTTCGCACTGCGCTGGATCCTGATGTTCGAGGCAGTGAGCTGCGTAATTCCCGGCGCCAGGAATGCCAGGCAGGCCGAAGAAAATTCCCGGTCAGCGGATCTGCCTCCACTGGCCCGCGCCACGATGCGCGAAGTCAAAAAGCTATATGACGGGACCCTCAAGGAATCGGTGCATCATTACTGGTAGGTGAAAGAGACGACATGCCGGCAGATTGCCAGCTTCGCACAGATGCAGAGCGGTCAACCGGGGGGCTGGAAAGGGAATGAAGCCGATGAACCAGCGAGTACTGAATTGGGGACTGCTTTCGACTGCCCGGATCAACCAGGCGTTGATCCCAGCCCTAAGGGCCTCGCCGCGGAGCCGATTGGCGGCGGTCGCGTCGCGGACGGAGGGCGCTGCAGAAGCCTACGCCCAACAGTGGAATATCCCGCGAGCCCACGGCAGCTATGAGGGGCTGCTCAGCGATCCGGAAATCGACGTCGTCTACAACTCGCTGCCCAACCACATGCACGCCGAATGGACCATCAAGGCTCTCAAGGCAGGAAAACACGTGTTGTGTGAAAAGCCGCTGGCGCTGAGCGTGGCTGAGGTTGATGCCATGGCCTTAGCAGCTCGGGACGCGAGCAAGGTGCTATCGGAAGCGTTCATGTACCGGCACCATCCGCAGACGCTCAAGGTCAAGGAAATTGTAGATCGGGGCAGCCTAGGCACGCTGCGGCTCATCACAGGCAGCTTTACCTTCACGCTAAACCGCAAAGACGACATTCGATTAGCAAAGGCGATGGGTGGAGGCAGCATCTGGGATGTCGGCTGCTATCCCATCAACTATGCGCGCTTGATCGTCGGCCAAGAACCGGTGGCGGCATTTGGGCGGCAGTTCATCGGCGAGGGCGGCGTCGATGAGGCTTTTGTAGGGCAGCTGGAATTTCCCGGCCATGTGTTCGCTCAATTTGATTGCGGTTTTAATTCTGCGCCCCGTTCGCATATGGAAATCGTGGGCACGGAAGGAGTCCTGGATATCCCGGAGCCTTTCAAACCAGGGATCAAGGAGAAGTTGCTCTTGAGTCGCGGGGACAAGACCGAGGTCATTAAGGTCCCCGGCCAAGAGCTCTACAGCGGGGAAGTCGAAGACATGGCGGAAGCGGTGGTCTCGGGAAGGCCCGGGCGCATAGGTCTTGCCGACAGCCGAGGTAACACCGCCGCCATCCTGGCGTTGATAGAGTCAGCGGAGACGGGCCGGTCCAGACGTCTTTGAGGGCGCCGACAAGTAGCGCAAAGCCGCGGAGCAGCCCTCAAGGTTGCCTAGTCCACAAAATGACGAATTGCTCGAGGACCGATGCGTTCAGGGAAACGGGCACGAATCCGTTGGCGCGGGCATAGGTCACAAATGGAGTCTCGAGCCCGCCCAGGTTGTTTCGCTCGAAGCCCGCGTTCGACGATTCCAAACCCGTGAGGATGGCATCGGGAGGCAGTTGCCTCAGAAGTGCCGGTAGTTCTTCCGGTGAAGTAACTCCGTACTGAGCGCGACGTGCGGGGGTCAGCAGCAAGGATGTGCGCCATGAGAAGGGGCCGGTAGCTGCGAATGAATAAGCATCGTAATCGGCTTCCAGAGGGAGCATGGGGAGCAGGCTGAGAATTCTGCCGCGCGGCACGTATTGATGGAGCTGCTCTGTGAAATCATGCACCTGGATAGGAGTCCATTGCGCCGGATGAGTCAAGACGGTCAGGGCCGCTGCAGGACTTCGGACGTTCTCACTGGCGTGAAGCAGGACCAGGAGCCCCAGACCGACGACGAGCAGGCCGAGCGAG
>JBGPAT010000056.1:0-11693 GCA_041480885.1 Anaerolineae bacterium | reverse complement strand
CGCCGCGCCCGGTGCCCTTACATCTCTCAGGTTGAGTTGCAGGGTAGTTCGGCCATTGTAGTCGTTGGATTCCAACGAATAGAGGACATCGATGCGCGGCGGAAGCGTGGCCTTCAAGTGCCCGAGTCGGAAACCGATGGCGTCGATTGCGGCGCCGCGCTCGTCCTCCAGCGTTAGCTTCAAGTGCCCGCCGTCTGCCCCGACTGCCCGGGAGGACCGCACTCTGACTCCACGTGAGACGAACGTTGCCTCCCGATTTCCATAGCCCGTCGGCTCGAGGTCAGCCAGCTGCCTGAGCAATTCAAAGCTCAGTGCCGACAATTGGACCTCCATATCGGCGGCCAGCGTCGGGCGAAGTTCCTCCGTGCTGAGCTGCGCCTCCGCAAGAAGTGTCAATCTCCTGATCAATTCCGGCAAGTTCTTGTTTCGCACAGTGAAGCCGGCCGCGGCAGCGTGACCACCGTGACGCACCAACAAATCCGCACATCGATCCAGGGCATCCGTAATGTGAAACTCGGGGATCGAGCGGCACGAGCCACGTGTTTCCTCAGGACCTCGTGAAGCGACGATCGCAGGCCGATAGTGGGTCTCAGATAGTCGTGAGGCGGCCAGGCCGATCACCCCGGCATTGAAACTCTCGTCAGCCGCGAAAAGGAGTATCGGATTCTCCACCTCAGTCGTAGCGAGTGCTTCGGCTTTCTCCTGGATAACCCTGGTCAGGGCTTGCCGTTCCCGATTTTGAGCCTCCAGCGTCTGTGCCAGTTTGCCGGCCTGCATCAGATCGGTCGTGGTGAGCAGCTCCAGGGCCGCCTCTGCTGATTTGAGTCGCCCCGCGGCATTGAGCCGCGGCCCCAAGATGTACCCCAATTGGCTGGCGGTTGCGTTGCCAATCGTCATTTGCGCAACGTTGGCCAGCGAGAACAGCCCTTGCCGGTGAGTCTCCCTCAGTTGCTGCAATCCCTGCCGGACCAGCACTCTGTTTTCGCCGATGAGCGGCGCGAGATCGGCGACCGTGCCCAGCGCTACCAGATCCAACAGATCCGCCAGATTGAAGGCTGGGGTCCCATTATCCGACCGCCCAGCTGCTATCAGGGCCTGGGCGATCTTGAAGGCGATGCCGACCCCCGCCAGATTCTTGTCCGGATAAGCGTCGCCTGGCTGCTTGGGATTGATGACCACGAGTGCCGGGGGCAGAATGCCTTCGCTTGGGTGGTGATGATCACTTATGATCAGATCCAGCCCGATGTCCTGTGAGTGTTGGGCCTCGGCGGGGGAGCGGATCCCGCAATCGACCGTAATCACGAGCTTCGCGCCCTCTGCCTTGAGTGCGTCCAAGGCCTCGTTGTTGAGGCCGTAGCCCTCCTCGAATCGATTCGGGATGTAGGGACGGACGGTTCCCCCCAGGGCGCGCAGTACCTGAACCAGCAATGCAGTCGCGGTCACGCCGTCTACATCGTAGTCGCCATAGATGGCAATTAGCTCTTGATGAAGGAGGGCGAATCGGATCCGGTCCGTGGCCCTGGCCATTCCTGTTAGCTGATTGGGATCCGTATCCACGTTCGGTTCTGCAGCGAGAAAAGCCGTTGCCTCGGCTAGGTCCGCGTAGCCGCGGTTGAAGAGAATCTGGCGCAAGATCGGGGGGAGACTCGCCAGGTTCTCGTCAGCTGCCGCCGTGATTGGCGGCAGCACAAGCCAGCGTTTTAATTGCACCATCGGGAATCGGGACGAGTATACTGCTTCTTCGCATGGGCACGCTGGCGAGTTAGCGTCGGCAGCACCACATCGCCCCGTGCTTGCTGCACCTGGCCACATCGGCACTGGACTATAGGCCGAACGATGGGGTGTCCCAGAATGGGGATTGGCTATAATACCCAGAGAAGGTGCTGGCCGCACAGATTCCTGTTTCCGCTTTACGGCTGGCTGGTCGAACCAAGCTCTATGCGTGCGACGCCGATCCCTGCAAACTCTGGCTCCCGCCGACAAGACGATGACATGCCGGGGCACTATGCCGCCATCGCGAGGCTCTCGGGATTTCACCGCAACAGGGCCGCCGTGTGGCGCAGGTCAGCCGGCTCCTGAGTCGAACCAGCCGAATCACAACGCCGGCACGCGCTGAAACAGATCACCAATGAGAAAGATCGTCGACATCTTGTTAGTTGTATCCCTGCTCGCCGCATTCGGCTATCTGCTGTATGCCGCGCATCGCGACGGCAGCCTGTTCGGGATGCCGACCGCCACTTACACAGCGACGCCTCGACCGACCCGTACCTCCACCTACACGCCCAAGCCCACTTCGACCGCGACTGCCACGAGCACCTCAACGCCGACCCCCACGCGCACAGCGACACCGACCGTGACCGAAACGCCGACCGCGACCCCAACGCAGACGCCCGAAGTTTCTCCGACGCCTTCCACCCCCACGCCGGTGACCCAAGTTGCTGCCATCCTCCGCAACGTCGCTTCTTCTGTCCACCCTTCAACGGAGAGCGGCCGCGAATGATCAAGCCGCAGTCCTGAACACCGATTGATTGCCTTTCCTGCTCGACCGACAGCACACAGGCCATGGTCTTGGCACCGGGACGCTTCGCACCGGTGTGCATAGGCGAGCCATCGCCAATTCTCCCCCTTCTCCCGTTATAATTCGCCGGCATGTTCGAGTACTCGATCACCGCCACGGACGGCCGCGCCCGCGCGGGCACGTTCACGACACCTCATGGCGAGCTGCAGACGCCTGTGTTCGCGCCGGTGGGCACTCAGGCGGCCGTGAAAACTCTGACCCCCGAACAAGTCGAAGGTGCGGGCGCCACTCTCGTGCTCGCCAATACCTATCATCTCTTTCTCCGTCCGGGTGACGGCCTCGTCCGCGAGTTGGGCGGCCTTCACGAGTTTATGCAGTGGCCGAGGCCGCTGCTGACAGATTCTGGCGGCTTCCAGGTATTCTCGCTTTCAAAAACGCGTCAGATCGATGACGACGGCGTAACGTTCAGGAGCCACATTGACGGATCTACCCATCGCTTCACGCCAGAGAAATCCATTGCCATCCAGGAGAACCTCGGAGCTGACATCATCATGGCTTTCGACGAGTGCTCCGATCCGAACGACCGTGCTTACACCCCGCTGGCAATGCACCGTACGCATCATTGGGCGGAGCGGTCAATCAAAGCGAAAACACGGCCCGACCAGGCCCTATTTGGAATTATCCAGGGCGGCGCCGATCCCGTACTGCGGGCGGAGTCAGCCCGCTTTGTCGCCGCTCTGGATACCCCCGGCATTGCCATCGGAGGTCTCTCTGTGGGCGAGACCAAAGACGAAATGCACGCCATGCTGGATGTCGTCACGCCACTGTTGCCCGATGACAGACCGCGCTACCTGATGGGAGTTGGCACGCCCGAGGACTTGATTGACGGCATTGCGCGTGGCGTGGATATGTTTGACTGTGTCCTGCCCACACGGCTCGCCCGGCACCACGCGGCCTTCTCGCCAGACGGTCGCTTGAACCTCATGAACGCCGGCTTCGCCCGCGACGACCGGCCCATTGATCCTGCCTGTGACTGCTATACATGTGCCAGGTTCACGCGCGCCTATATCCGGCATCTCATCGCGGCGAAGGAGTTGCTCGCAGGTACGCTCCTTTCCATTCATAACCTGCGCGCCTTGATAAGATTGGTTGCCGATATGCGTCGCGCCATTGTGGTTGGAACGTTCGGCAGCAGCGTTTGCTCTTGGCTGGAACAATGGCACGGAAACGCCGGGCGCGTCCAGTCATAATGGCCGGAAGGCGTCATCTGCGGCGTTTTTCGGAAGCCACTAAGTATTCAGTACTGAATAGGAAGAGGTGGCATTCATGACAGTCTTACAGTCTCTGCTGCTCGGAATCCTTGAAGGGCTCACGGAGTTTATCCCAGTCTCATCCACTGCACACATGCTGGTGGCTCAACGACTTTTTGGCATTCCGGGCAACGATCTGAGCTTTGCATTTCTGGTACTTGTGCAGCTCGGGCCACTTGCTGCCTTGGTGGTGTTCTTTTGGAGGGACTTGTGGATCCTACTTAAGGCTTTCTTTTCGCGCCCGTTTTCTTCGCAGGAGAACCGGCTGGCTTGGTACATCCTGATTGCCAGCATCCCGGCCCTCTTGGCTGGCGCTCTGCTCAAGGATGTTGTGCAGAGCCTGTTTCAAAACCCGCTCTTGGAAGCCGGGATCCGATTCTTGACGGCTGCTGTCCTGCTGGCCCTGGCCGAATGGCTTGGGAAGCGCACGCGCAACCTTGAATCTGCCACCTGGCTGGATGCGCTGATCATCGGATTGTTCCAAGTCCTGGCGGTATTCCCGGGTGCCTCCCGCTCGGGCAGCGCCATTAGCGGAGGCATGCTGCGCAGCCTTGACAGGCCCTCTGCCACCCGTTTTGCCTTCCTGATCTCAGTTCCCGTTATGTTGGCGGCTGGCGCTTATGAATCGCTTTCAGTTCTCAAGATGCACATTCTGGGATCACTCCTGGCTTCACTGTCGGTCGGCATGTTGGTGGCAGGCATTATCGGCTGGCTTTCGATCCGCTGGCTGATCGGCTATGTGAGCCGGCATTCCCTGTATTCTTTTGCTGTGTACTGCGCCGTTGCAGGCGCGCTGTGTCTGGCTTTCTTCTTGATGTAGCAGCCCGTGGGCACCCGGCTCCTCTCGCGTTCTGCCGTCGCTTTGATTTCCGTGACGATCCTGCTTGCGGCCTGCGCCGCTCCAACAGCCGGGAGTACCCCGCAGGTCGTGAGGGTATACGCCACGTCGGCCGCGGCTCCGTGGCTGGGCACCGTCTACGATTGTGCGACTCCTTCTACGGTCGTGCGACTCGTGGATCCCCGGTCCGCTGAGCTTCAGCTTCGACTTGGCGCGCCGGCGCAAATGGATGGGGCCGCCTATCAAATTGGTGCGGACGATCTTCTCGCCGTTGTTCATCCCGAGACCGGGGTCGGTTCTCTCACTGTACAGCAGATCCGGCAGCTTTTCTCCGGGCAAGTCACCGATTGGAAAGAGGTGGGCGGGGCCAATCTGCCGGTGCAGGTATGGACGTTCTCGTCGGGCGAGGATATTCAGGTCGTGTTTAACCAGGTGGCACTGCACGGCGAGCCGGTCACGTCTTTGGCGCGCCTGGCGGTCTCCGCCCAAGCCATGTCGGATGCGGTCGGTGCGAATCCCGGCTCGGTCGGCTTCCTTCCGCGTCGTTGGAAGGCGGGCAACGTCCGGGAGGCTTTGGTTATTAGCTCGGTGCCCGTGCTGGCGCTCGCCAAATCGGATCTTAATGGCGACCTCAGAGAGCTGATCAGTTGCCTGCAGTCAAGAAAGTGAGCCCGCGCACACAGCGCACGGGAGTGGGGGGGCATGATCTCCGTAACGAACTGGCCGACTCATCACTGGGGCAATCGCTCTACAGGCTCATGCCACGCCCTCCAGGTCGGGTGGCCTGCAACTGCGGCGTCGTATAATACGTCCCCATGACCAGAGATATCCCGCTGAGAAAGCCGCTCTGGATTCCATCCAGCCAGCGCAAAGCGCAGGCCAACCTCACAAGATTCATGGATTTGATCAATCGCACGCACGATTTCAAGATCAAGTCATATGCGCAGCTATACGAGTGGTCCGTTAGAGAGATCTCCGATTTCTGGGCCGTGATGTGGGAGTTCGGGGGCATCAAGTCTTCGCGATCCTATGATGTGGTGCTCGACGATGCGCTGCGATTCCCGGGCGCGCGATGGTTCCCTGGCGCCCGGCTGAACTTTGCCGAAAATCTGCTGCGATTCCGCGATGAACATCCGGCTCTCATCTTCCAGGGGGAAGATCAGAAGTCAGCTAGCATGACCTACGCCGAGCTCTACGCTGCCGTCGCGCGGCTGGCGGCGTCTCTGCGTTCGGTCGGAGTAACAGCCGAGGATCGAGTCGCTGGTTACATGCCGAACCTGATGGAGACTGCCATTGCGATGCTGGCCGCTACCAGCATCGGCGCAGCCTGGTCATCGTGTGCCACTGACATTGGCGCGTCTGCCGCTGTGGAACGCTTGGCACAGATCCGACCCAAAGTGCTGTTCACTGCAGATGGTTACTTCTACAAGGGCAAGGCCTATGACACCATTCCGCAGGCCGCGCTGGTGGCTCGAGGCATGCCGTCCGTAGAGCACGTGGTGGTTGTCTCTTACACGCGTGTTCGGCCGGATCTCCTGGCTGTGCCGCACGCGGTCCATTGGGATGATTTCCTCGCCCCTGCCACAGGCGAGCAGATCCGATTTGAGCAGCTGCCTTTCGATCATCCTCTGTACATCATGTTTTCCTCAGGGACGACGGGAAAGCCCAAGTGCATGGTGCAAGGAGCGGGTGGTGTGCTGGTCAATCATCTCAAAGACCTGCTGCTCCACACGGACCTGCGCCGCGATGACCGCATCCTGTACATCACGTCGTGCAGTTGGATGATGTGGAACTGGCTGCTGAGCTCGCTGGCGGTCGGCGCCACCGTCGTGCTCTATGACGGCAATCCGAATTATCCTGATACGGGGGCAATGTGGAACCTGATCGACGAGCAGCGCATCACGATCTTTGGCTGCAGCGCCAGCTATTTGCTTTTCCTCAACAAGGAAGGCTATTCACCGCGCACACATTTTGACTTGTCCTCCCTGCGCGAGATCTCGCAGACCGGCTCGTCGCTTCCCGCCGAGGGATTCGAATACGTATATCGAGAGATCAAGCCCGACTTGCACCTCAACTCGATCTCGGGTGGCACCGATATCAATGGCACGTTTGCTGCCGGCAGTCCGATCTTGCCGGTCTATGCGGGCGAAGTACAGAGCCCCACGCTCGGAATGAAGATCAAGGCCTATGATGACCGGAGAGCGCCGATCGTCGACCAACAGGGCGAACTTGTATGTGAGGCCCCGACGCCTTCCATGCCCCTCTATTTTTGGGACGATGCGGATGGTTCCAAGTATCGTAAGGCATACTTTGAGCATTTTCCGGGCGTGTGGCGGCACGGCGACTATGTGCTCTTCCATGCTGATACAGGCGGCGTAACCTTCCACGGCCGTTCGGACTCGGTCCTCAAGCCCTCCGGCGTGCGCATCGGTACGGCGGAGATCTATGCCCAGATGGAAAAGTTGAATGAGATCGCCGATAGCCTCGCCGTGGGACAGAACTTGCAGGACGACCAGCGCGTCATCCTGTTTGTGAAGATGTCGCCGGGCTTCAGTCTCAATGATGAGCTGCAAGAGAAGATCCGCAGGACGCTGCGCGAGAATGCCTCTCCGCGCCACGTGCCGGCGCTCATCCTTGAAACACCTGAGATTCCGTACACGCTGAACATGAAGAAAGTGGAAAGCGCCGTGACCAACATCCTCAATGGTCGACCGGTTGCCAACCAGGATGCATTGATCAACCCCGGTTCGCTGGATTTCTACCGTCAGGTCGCTCAGCAGCTGAGCCATTGACAGGCCCGTGGCCCATGTCCTCCAGCTGCTGCACCGTAATCGACGGGGTGTTTGGCGAAAAAGATGCCCGGGATGACCTTAAGGCCTATCACAAGCACGGGCCGCCTGATGAAACGCGGCAAATGCTCGCTGCCATTCGTTCTCTTGGACTTAAAGATGTGACACTACTGGACATCGGCGGCGGGGTGGGAGTCATTCATCACGAGTTGCTTGCCGATATGTGCCGCCAGGCCACTCATGTGGACGCTTCCTCGGCGTATCTACAGCACGCAAGGGAAGAGGCTGCCCGCCTTGGGCACACAGAACACGCCATATTTATTCACGCCGATTTCACGGACGTAGCTTCTGAACTGCCCGAAGCCGATATTGTCACACTCGACCGAGTCGTGTGCTGCTATCCAGACTTCCGCCTGCTACTGCAGGCGGCATCAGGCCACACTCGGCGGGCCCTCGCCATGGCGTATCCGAGAGAGACATGGTACTTGCACATGGGTTTCCAGGCCATGAATCTCTGGCAGGCAGTGCGCCGCGATCCATTTCGAATCTTCATTCACCCGATTCACGAAATGAACGCATTGCTGCAGGACGCCGGTCTGCGGCGAGTCTTTCTGAAACGGCTCCCGGTCTGGGAAGTCGCAGTGTACAGTCGAGAGACATACTAGGATCATCGGGGCCAGCCGATCCACCTCTTGTCTCCGGCTAAGGTCGCTGGATCTACTGCGACTTGCAGGCCGGCACGAATGCACAACCCCATCCTCCAGCGGCTGCATCCCGATTGCAGATTCGGCATGCATTGCCGATGATCTTCGATTCGAGGTTTCTGTGGTGATGCTTGTATGCCGAGAGACTCCGTCACTAGACTACGGCGGGGACTGGGCCATAGTTCTCTCTCAGACAAGTTGGGGCCCGAAATTGGACTCTGTTTTGCCGAAGTCGTCTCTGACCTGTGCCGTAGAAGGACATTTCTCTGGAGAATCGTGCTCATCCCGGGGGTCAGCGCGGCGGCATCTTATGGTGCCGGGCACGTCGGAATTTGGGATCATAAAACCGTCCACACCCGTGGCGCGGATGCTCACGCCGGCCGTCCTGCCATTCGCAGCCTCCAGATGCTTCGCTCCATGCGCAGCGGGTCAGGCGATATAATCCCGACGAATTGGCAGGATAGGGATGAATCCCCGGCGCATTGCCTTACCCGTTCTGTGCATTATTGCGGCTTGCTCGCCCGCACCGACGCCGGTCGTCGTTACTCTGACGGTGCCGCCGCCGACCCCCACCGTGGCACCCGTGAACTTGGTCCCGACGATGGAGGTGGGCTCGACCGTGCTGTATGTGGACGGCAGTCCTTTGGTGGCGGTGCCGAGCGGCCCTTTTGTAATGGGGCACGGCAGCGCCGACAATCCTGAACACAAGGTCACGCTCAGTGATTACTGGATCTATGTCACCAAGGTGACCAATCGCCAGTACTCGCTGTGTGTGGCTCAGGGACCATGCACAGCGCCTGATGCTGTCGACAATACCGGGTATCCTGATATTGCCAGCCAGAATCTGCCTGTGGTCGGCGTCAACTATGGTCAGGCTGCTGCATACTGCAACTACGTAAACGCTGAACTCCCTACGGAGGCCCAATGGGAAAAAGCCTCCCGCGGGCCGGATGCAAGTCCCTATCCATGGGGAAGCGCCGATCCTGCCTGCGATCTCTTGAATTTCAACAACTGCATGAAGCACAGCAGCGATGTACTTGGTTACATTGAGGGTAAGAGTCCCTACGGTGCGTTGAATATGGCCGGAGACGTGTACGAGTGGGTGGCCGACTGGTTTGATCCGCTCTACTACAAGACTGGGCCGCCCGGCGATCCGCCTGGTCCGCAGTCCGGCCAAGTCCGCGTAATCCGGTCTTCCAGCTATCGAAGCACGGCGACACAAGCCCTCTCCTACGCGCGCTCCTATGCCTCTCCCGGTACACACCAGCGTGACCTTGGCTTTCGCTGTGTCGTCAAAGACCCGGCTTTCTTTGCACCCCACTGCCAGTTGGCATCCACTGTCGCGGTTGCCGATATGCGGCCGGTCCGGGTGGATTGCCCAGTGATTTCTATTGATGTGAAAACAACGGCCTGCAGGTATGGAGGCGGTGCCGTAGTGACATTCAACAACGACCACCCTCAAGACCCGAATGCCTCGTTCGGTGGCATTGTGGGGTGCACCCTGCTCTCAGGCCGGCCCGGATCTTTTCCGCTGAGCTACCAATGCAAGAACGCCTCTACCGCTCTGCTGAGTTCGAGCTGCACCTACGCAGGAATTCGGAACGCGACCTGTGGTCCTCACTACAGCCTCGATGCCGCAACCGGCATGTGCCATTGGGATGGAAATCGAACGTCAGGCGTGGATTGCCCGGTGGGCGAATTCTATGATCCGGTGCACCATTGCTGCTTGATCTCCTCCGGCAAGATGGTGGACTACCCCGTGTGTCCGGTCGGCATGATATTCACCGAGATCGCCTCCGACCAATACGCCTGTCTGCCCGTCGAAAGTGTGCAGGTTGTACCCCCGCAAGCGAAAAGCATCAATCCTCCAGTTTGCCCGGGTCTCTGCAATCTAAGCATAGAGCTTTGCGGCCAACGCAATCTGGAGTTCTGCTCCACAAATTGCTCGTGCCTTTCTGTCGGCGTCAAGTGTCCGACGCCCTGAGCCACCCGGCTCTCACCGTCTCTACAAGCCGCGTGTGAGCCAAAGTCACACGCGCGCTGCTCTGGTGGATGAGTCTGGAGCGCAGGGTATAATTTGTTCCCGATCGGAGAATTCGAATGAGACGTCTCACTTTGATACTTCTGGCAGGCATGCTGCTGGTGGCCGCTTGCGTGCCTGCCTCGACTCCCGTAGCGACGGTGTTGCCGCCGACTTCTGTGATCAAGCCAACTTCCGCGCCCGTGTCCAGCGAAGCCCCGACGCTTGCACCTGTGGCTCTTGCGGGGCCGCAGGCCGGTTCCTCGATGGCGTGGCTTGACGGTGCTGTATTGGTGTACGTTCCCGTCGGAGATTTCATAATGGGCACGGGCATAGCCAGCACGCCCCAGAAGACCGTCACCCTTGATGGCTACTGGATCTATTCGACCGATGTCACCAACAAAATGTATGCCCAGTGCGTTGGCACGGGAAGCTGCGCTCCGCCCGCGCAGGAGATTGGAGCACCGGTCTTCACCAATGCTGCCTACGGTGATTATCCGGCCGTGGGCGTGACTTGGGATATGGCTGACAATTACTGCAAATGGGCCCAGGCTGAGTTGCCGACGGAGGCTCAATGGGAAAAAGCCGCCCGTGGCTCCAGCGGCGCGGTATTTCCCTGGGGTATGGATTCTCCCAGTTGCGATTTACTCAACTATCACGGTTGCGTGGGGCACATCAGTAGCGTGACTGCCTACGCCGCCGGCCGCAGTCCATATGGTGCCTTCGACATGGCAGGCAATGTCTTCCAATGGGTCAAGGATTTCTACGATGAGCACTACTACGATAGCATGCCCTCGCAGAATCCGACCGGCCCGACTTCAGGCGATTCGCACACAGTCCGTGGCTCAAGCTTTGAGACCGAGGCGGCTCTTCTGCTTTCCGGCGTGCGTCACCCTGCGGCATCGGCGTACCATGCTCCGGACCTCGGCTTCCGATGTGCCGTTGTGCAGCCCAAGGCCATTGCCCCATATTGTCAACTGAGCTCATATATTCCAACGGGCGCTGGACCCTCGAACGCTACGTGCCAGGTTCCCCAGCCGGGCATCCAGCTCAACTACTGCAAGGGTCGGGTGGGCTATGCTACTGTGCAGATTCCCCCGGGCGCCACATATCGGACCTCCACCAAGGGGTATAGCTGCAGCGATGCAGTCGTAGATGGGAATCGAATCCTGACGTGCACGGGTCCCGACAACTCAAGCGGCAATGTGATCCTCTGCAACCCCGCCTGCAGCGGCGCCCCTAGCGAGACGGGCGCGCCGGTTGCCTGTGATCCGGGCTACAGCCTGGACGCCGCGAGCCGTGCGTGCATCTACGCGCCGGTCAGCAGCCAACCAGGCACCGCAGGCTGTCCCCCGGGCTACAATTTGCTGGATCGAGGCGGCCAAAAGGTCTGCGTTGTGGGGCTCAGCCAAAACGGTCTGTGCACCACGGGCACTTACTTCGATGGACAATACGGCGCATGCGTATCGCCCTCAGGCTCTGCAGCAGCGCCCTACGGAATAAACGATCCGGCT
>JBGPAT010000055.1:0-11720 GCA_041480885.1 Anaerolineae bacterium | reverse complement strand
TTGGAGCGCATCTGCAAGATTTACAGGCGTGGCATGCTTGCGGCAATGGAGATCACCGAGCGCACTGAGTTGCGGGGCACCACAGTCCGCGGAGCGATGCGCCCTGGCGGGATCCGGTCACCACTTGCCAGGGTCTGAGCAGCAGAAACTCATGAAAGCTGTTCTATTCTACAAGCACGGAGGGCCTGACGTCCTTCAGTACTCCGACGTACCAACTCCCGAACCGAAACCCGGCGAGGCGCTGGTAAGGCTCGGCGCGGCTGCCCTAAACCACATGGATCTGACCGTTCGCAGCGGGTGGCCCGGACTGAGTCTGAGCCTTCCGCACATCAACGGAGCAGATGGGGCCGGTGAAGTGGTCGCCTTGGGCGAGGGCGCCGGCCAGCTGCAGGTCGGTGATCACGTGGTGGTGAACGCCAATCTCGGCTGCGGGACGTGCGAGTACTGCACCAGCGGCTGGGATAACATGTGCCGCACTTGGCGCCTGCTTGGCGAGACGGTGAGAGGCACCTACGCCGAATATGTAAGCTTGCCGGAGCGGCAACTCTTCAAGCTTCCAACTGAGTTCGACTATCATCGAGCAGCCGCCGCTGGCCTGGTATACCAGACCGCGTGGCATTCGCTCATCACCCGCGGTCACCTCCGTCCGGGTGAGACCGTCCTGATTGTGGGCGCGGGCGGCGGTGTGAACACCGCCAGCATTCAAGTGGCGAAATTCGCCGGCGCGACTGTGATGGTCGTGGGCTCGAATGAGCGCAAGCTGGACTTGGCGAGATCGCTGGGGGCCGACATCCTGATCGACCGATCCAAGGAAGAAGATTGGTCGAAGGCAGCCTTCCTTGCCACAGGCAAACGCGGCGTCGATGTGGTCGTGGACAACGTGGGCACCACCTTCATGTCAAGTCTTCGCACCCTTCGCAAGAGCGGACGCCTGCTCACCGTCGGCAACAGCGGCGGCCCCAAATTCGAGATTGACAATCGGTATCTATTTTCCCGGCACCTTTCGATCATCGGCTCCACGATGAGCCACCTGGCGGACTTCAGCACTGTGATGGGCCTCGTGGTGGGCGGGAAGCTAAGTCCCGTGATTGACCGGACGTTCGATCTGAAGGACGCGGTTCTGGCCCAGCAGCGTCTTCAGGACGACGAGCAGCTCGGCAAGATCACTCTCAATATTGGATAGGTGGATGAGAAAACCGCTACCTTGGTTCGAAATCATTCTGGGAATCGTCTTCCTCAGCGGCTGCATCTACGCGGCGCTTTCCGACGCCTACAACCTTCCGAACCGTTGGTTCATCCGGGACGATGCCTACTACTATTTCAAGGTGGCTCAGAATATCGGCGAGGGTCACGGCAGCACATTTGATGGAATACATCTGACCAATGGCTACCATCCTCTCTGGCTTCTGGTGTGCATCCCCATATTTGCGCTGGCGCGATTCGACTTGATACTGCCGCTGCGCGTCCTGGCGCTGGTGACCGGCGGTCTCCAACTGACGGCGGCCATTCTCCTGTATCACCTTGTAAAGAGTGCCATCTCGCGGGCAACCGGAATGCTGGTGGCGTCGTATTGGGCGTTCAATACATACGTTCTCTTATTCCTCTATAAGACGGGCGTCGAATCAGTAGTCGCCCTGTCCCTCATCGTCCTGCTACTTTACCTCGTGTTCCGGCTTGACAAAGCAGCTCGCGGCAGGGATCTCAAGACTTCCGAGATCGCCGTGCTCGGAGCGGTTGCGACCGTTGTGATGTTCAGCCGGCTTGACCTCGTCTTTTTCGTCCTGATTGTCGGACTGTGGATCGTTTTCCGGGGCTCGCCGATGCGGTATTTCATGCCTCTCGACGCGCTGGCAATTGCACTGGCGACGGTGGTCGCATTTCTTGGACGCCTCGGCTTCGAAGCTTACTACGGTGTCGCCAACTCGGCACTGTTCCTCTTGGGCGCGGGCATCCTGATCCAGATACCCGTGCTGTTCCTGCTGGGCCTGTATCAGCCGCCAGCCACTTGGAAGCTGCTCCCCATGCTGGGCAGGTTGCTCCTCTCGACGTTTCTTGGTGGCGCGGTTGTATCGGCGCTGCTACTCGGCGGCAGCAGCCTGGGGCTCTTCCCGACCTTCTCACGCGCCATCCTGCTGTTATATGCAGCCCTAGGCTTTGGTCTCCTGCTAATCATCCGCATCGCGGCCTATTTGTTTCGGCTGAAGGCAGTGCCCGCGCCCGTCGCGAAGCCCCTTGATGAACTAAAAGCAAGGTGGAAGTGTTGGCTCGCAGGCGGCGCGTCCTACTATGGCATTGTAGGCGCTGCCCTCGGCGCCTACATGTTGTGGAACAGACTCGCGTTCGGCACATCTACGCCGGTCAGCGGTCAGGTCAAACACTGGTGGGGAACATTCACGCACAGCATCTATGGCACCTCACCGGCATCCTGGCTGACTTTTTTTGCGGTGAATCCATTCAGTGAATTCAACGCCTGGGCCCCTCCGACGACGACCCTGAGCGACTGGAGCAACGTCCTGCTGTACAAGCAAGGTACAGGCTTCGGCGGTCCGGCTTGGCAGAATAGTTTCCTCCTGATGCTGGGCATTGCATTCATCGCGGCTTGCGCCGTGCTCCTGATCAAGAAGCAAGAATCCGTCCGCGCCGTCGTTCGCGCAGGCATGATTCCATTGTTCGTCGGAAGCTGGTTCCAGATCCTGGCGTACACCATGACGGGGTACGCCTCCCCCAAGGAATGGTACTGGCTCACGGAGCCCATTCTCATGCTACTGGCCGCAGCCGCTCTCCTCCACCTGATGGAGCTCATACTGGGAAAATGGGTTGTGATTCGTGTCCTCGTTTGGGCGTTCGTCGCCTTTTATGGCATTGAGATTGCCCTTGGATACTGGCGCGACGCCTATGCGCTGAACCCCTACGGGCAGACACCGCCAGGGACGCCGTACACGGACGTGATACCCTTCCTTGAGAAATCAACGGTGAAGGGTGCCGTAATCGGGATGACTGGGGGCGGCAATATCGGATATCTGATGCCGAGCCGGACCGTCGTGAACATGGATGGCCTGATCAACAGCGAGGCATACTTCCTGGCGCTCCAATCCGGGTCGGGAGCAGACTTTCTCTATGACACCGGTACCCGTTACGTTTTTGCCAATCCAAGTCTACTGGATTTCAATCCATATCACGGCCAATTCGCGGGGCGCCTGAGGCTGCTCGTGAATTGGGGCGGCAAGGATTTGCTGCGCCTCTTGCCGAAAGCCGCCCCATAGCACCCTTCGCACCCGCGTCAATCCTTTGGATCGCAGGCAAAGCGCTGACGCCGGCCACAAATGAGAATACGAGCCAGACTACCCATAAGAATAACCTTCCTGGCATGCTTGGTGTTAATCACTACGATGCTAAACGCTGTACGAGTGATCACGGTCTTCGCCTGGCACGCCGCCCTGGAGACATACGCTCCGCAGCCTGGCCTAGTGTACATCGGGGCCACAGGTGGGATCTGGGCGATGGCCGGGACTATGCTCCTGTGGGGCATTTGGCGCAGAACAGCGTGGGCACTTAAGGCAGCACTGATTGGCGCGTTGGTGTATGCTACATGGGTTTGGACGGATCGCCTGGGGCTGCAAGCTCGGCCGGGCGCGAATTGGGAATTCTCCCTGCTCGCGACCGTTGTCCTCCTTGGCGGCGTAGCCGCCGTAGCACTGGATCCGAAGAATCAAGCTTACTTCATAAAGCGAGGCCCATGAACGGGAATTCGAAAATCCAGGATCTCCACGAAATGCGCTCCAAGTCGCGGCTCGGCGGCGGCGAGGCGCGGATCGCGGCGCAGCACCAAAAGGGGCGCCTGACGGCTCGCGAGCGGATTGATCTCCTGCTGGACAAGGGATCTTTTCGGGAAGTGGATGCGTTCGTCGAGCACCGCACGCACGATTTCAATCTCGACAACCAGAAATTCCTAGGCGACTCGGTCGTCACTGGATGGGGGACAATCGAAGGGCGCCTGGTTTACGTCTTTTCTCAGGACTTCACGGTCTTCGGGGGATCGCTCGGCGAGGTGCATGCTGCCAAGATATGCAAGATCATAGAAATGGCGGTGAAAAACGGCGCTCCCCTCATTGGGCTCAACGACTCCGGCGGCGCTCGCATCCAAGAGGGGGTCGTTTCCCTCGGGGGATACGCCGATATCTTCCTGCAGAATACGCTGGCTTCAGGCGTGATACCGCAGCTTAGCGTCATCATGGGCCCCTGCGCCGGTGGAGCCGTCTATTCACCCGCACTCACCGATTTCATTTTCATGGTTCGAAACTCGTCCTACATGTTTGTCACCGGACCCGACGTCGTCAAGGCCGTCACGCACGAGGATGTCTCCTTTGAGGATTTGGGGGGCGCAAGCGTCCATGCGGAGAAGTCGGGGGTGTGCCACATTGTCGGCGATACTGAGGGTGACACTTTGTACCTGCTGCGCAAGCTGCTTGGTTATCTGCCGCAAAACAACCTGGAGGACCCACCCATCGTCCCCAATGCCGACGATCCGCTTCGGATGGACCCGGCCCTCGACACCATAGTGCCCGCGTCAGCTGACAAGCCCTATGACATCAAAGAGATTATCCGGATGGTGGCAGATGGCGGCGAGTTCTTCGAGATCCATGAGAATTTCGCCGCCAACGTCGTGGTGGGATTCTGCCGCCTTGCAGGCCATTCAGTTGGCGTCGTTGCCAATCAACCCATAGTGCTGGCAGGCGTTCTGGACATTGACGCGAGCGAGAAAGCGGCGCGTTTCGTTCGATTCTGCGACGCCTTCAATATTCCCATCCTCACCTTCGAGGACGTCCCCGGCTTCCTTCCCGGAACGAATCAAGAGCATCATGGCATCATACGCGCAGGCGCCAAGCTGCTATACGCATATTGCGAGGCGACCGTACCGAAGCTCACCGTGATCACGCGGAAGGCTTATGGCGGCGCATACTGCGTGATGTCCTCCAAGCATATCCGAAGCGATGTCAACCTGGCTTGGCCCACTGCCGAGATTGCCGTCATGGGACCCGATGCCGCCGTAAGCATAATCTCTCGAAAGGAAATTGATCAGGCTGAAGATCCGGTCAACCGCAAGGCAGAGCTCGTCGCCGAGTACCGTGCAAGATTCGCCTCCCCCTACGTCGCTGCGCAGCGCGGCTTCATCGACGACATTATTGAGCCAAAGGAAACCCGACCACGTTTGATCAATGCTCTGGCAATGCTTCAAAATAAACGCGATACGAACCCACCCAGGAAGCACGGGAATATCCCGTTATAGCGGTTGATTGCGGCCGCAGACGTGCACGGGGCGATCGCGACTTCGTCACTGCGACGCCCGTCGTCGTACCCTTAGGAGAAAATGTATGTTTAGGAAGGTGCTCGTCGCTAATCGTGGGGAAATTGCAGTCCGCATCTTGCGGGCATGTCGGGAGTTGGGCATCCAAAGTGTTGCGGTCTACTCCGAAGCGGATCGCACCGCGCTGCATGTGAGGTATGCGGATGAGGCCTACCTGCTCGGGCCGGCACCCGCACGCGACTCGTATCTCAGAGCCGACAAGATCATAGATATCGCCAAGCGGTGTCACGCGGACGCGATCCATCCGGGATACGGCTTTCTGGCCGAACGCGAGGCTTTTGCAGCCGCATGCATCGATGCCGGCCTGGCGTTCATCGGGCCGAAGCCATCTGCGATTGCCGCTATGGGCGACAAGATGAAAGCTCGAGAGACTGTGCTTGCAGCGGGTGTGCCGGTTGTGCCCGGCACCGAAGGTACCGGCAGCATGTCAGACGATGAGCTGCTGCGCGTAGCGCCCAGTATCGGCTTCCCTCTTCTCATCAAGGCCTCAGCGGGGGGAGGTGGCAAGGGGATGCGCGAGGTGACTTCGCTTGATGAAATGGCCTCCCTGCTAGGTTCGGCCCGCCGAGAGG
Organism: Anaerolineae bacterium; assembly: GCA_041480885.1. GTDB lineage: Bacteria > Chloroflexota > Anaerolineae > Anaerolineales > Villigracilaceae > Fen-1038. The sequence goes on along the minus strand of JBGPAT010000055.1, from coordinate 5,783 downwards.
CAGAATCGGCTTTCGGCGATGGGAACGTCTACCTGGAGAAGTTGCTGGAAGGCGCCCGGCACATTGAGATTCAAATCCTGGCCGATCAACACGGCAATGTTATCCATCTTGGCGAGCGCGACTGCTCGCTGCAGAGACGCCACCAGAAACTGATTGAAGAGGCCCCGTCGCCCTTCATAGACGATGATTTGAGGCAACGGATGGGAGAGGTCGCCGTCAAGGCTGCCAAGGCGGTCGAGTACCTTAATGCGGGCACGCTCGAGTTTCTCGTCGATAAGGACCGGAATTTCTTTTTCTTGGAGATGAATACGCGGCTTCAGGTCGAGCACCCGGTGACGGAGGTCGCGACCGGAGTGGACATCGTCGCCGAACAGATGCGCATCGCCCGCGGCCGTCAGCTGAGTTACAAGCAGGATGATATTCAACTTCGGGGTCATGCCCTCGAATGTCGGATAAACGCAGAAGACCCGTATAATGGCTTCCTGCCTTCCACGGGGCGCATCACGCATAGCCTGCTCCCCACTGGCCCTGGCGTTCGCGTTGACACCGGCGTGTACCCCGGCTTCGAGATCACGCCCTTCTATGACCCCCTAATTGCCAAGCTGATTGTGTGGGGTGAGACACGGGGCCAGGCAATTCTGCGCATGCGGCGTGCGCTCGAGGAGTACCGCATCGTCGGCGTGCGGACGAACATTCCCTTTCACCAGAGGATGATGGACTCGCATCGCTTCATGGGTGGACAATATGACACGCGCTTTGTAGAAGAGCGCTTCTCGATGACCCTTAGCAAAGGAGAACGGGAGACGTATCATCCCGACATTGCAGCCGTGTTTGCAACACTCGTAGCCCATCACGAGAACCAGCGATCCGCCGAGTTTGTAGTGCGCAACGAGCGCGACACCAGCAACTGGAAATGGATGGGCCGCTGGGAGCGCATGCATCGATAGGAGAGAACTTCATGAAATACGTTGCGACAGTTGGAAAGACTGAATTCATCGTCGACGTCCTCGACATCGGGCATGTGACTCTCAATGGCAAGCTTATGGATGTGGATTTCGAAAACATAAGCGGCCAGCCGGTCTACTCGCTGGTGATCGATGGGAAATCGTACGAGTCATACGTGTATCCCGGAGAGAATGAATTACAGGTGCTCTTGCTTGGACAACAGTATCCGGTCACAGTCGAAGACGAGCGAGAGAAACGACTCAAGGCCGCGGCGGGACGCGGCGTTGCTCAAACCGGAGAGTTCCTCTTGAAGGCGCCGATGCCGGGCTTGGTCGTCGCCATTCCAGTCCATGAAAACCAGGAGGTTGTGAAAGGGCAAGCCCTGCTGATCCTGGAATCCATGAAGATGCAGAACGAGTTGAAGTCTCCTCGCGCGGGAAAAGTCGCACGCATCAAGGTCAAGCCCGGGGAAACCGTGGATCAGCGCCAAGCCTTGTTGACAGTGATCTAGTGTGGTTGCGTGGATCTTTGGTCGAACCACGGGCCAATGCCGGGCGTGAGGCAGCAAAATCAGGAAACCGAAGCGAAGTTTTATGTCGGCAGTCCCAAGCTGATCACTCAGCGACTGCTCTTAATGGAGGCGAGGACTTGCACGCCGCGCGTCCATGAGCTCAATTTGCGGTTTGATACCCCGGCGGGCGAGCTTGAACGCTCAGGCTGCGTCCTGCGGTTGCGCCGCGACCAAGAAGTTCGATTGACGTACAAAGACGCGGGACGGCTCGAAGAGGGCGCCCTCAGCCGCCGCGAGTTGGAGTTTACGGTGGGAGAGTTTGATGCAGCCCAGCAATTCCTGGAAGCCCTTGGCTACAAAGTGATCTTCATATACGAGAAATACAGAACTACCTACGAACTCGGAGATGCTCGCATCATGCTTGATGAGCTCCCCTTCGGAGACTTCGTCGAGATCGAAGGGGAATTCGAGACTCTGAAACCCGTGGCTGCGCAGCTTGGACTGGATTGGGACGCGGCGATTCCGCTCAACCATCATGCGCTGTTCGAGCGCCTTCACATTGCTCGCCAGCTGCGATTCAGGGACTTGACATTCCAGAACTTCGCTGGCCTCAGTGTCCAACCGGCTGACCTGGGCGTCACGCCAGCCGACAACTGCCCGTAGACCGCCAAGGCCGCCGCGAAGCACGTCGCGCGCTAGTGGGTCGATGACACTCCAGCCGGCGCAATCCCAGCCATACGGCTGCTGATCACCCGCCGGGGGATTTGCCCAGCGTCCTGCTTTTCCCCTGGGCAATCAGAAGTTACTTTTCTCACTTGACGCACGCATTGCAGGACCGTAAACTGCGCATTGGGACTCGATGATGGCATCGAGCGATCGTGCGACTGTTGGGAGAGGCACGCCGATTCTCGGTCTTGAGGCTCTCAACGGGGTTTCCGGTCCGGCGCCCCAATGAAATGATCGCATTCCAAGGCATGGTCCGGGCGTCGATTGGCCGGCGCGTGCCGCCCCATTCTGGCCGTGGCCGGTGGAGATGGTGAAGGTATTCGCAATAGAACGAGGCGGGCAGCATGAAAATCCTCATTCTCGGGGGATATGGCAATACGGGACGGGCTCTTGCCAGACACCTTCTGGTGCGAACAAAGCACGAAATCGTGATCGCGGGCAGACACCCGGATACCGCGCGCCGCGTCGCGGCTAGTCTGGACGATGATCGCGTCTCCGCGCGGCAAGTCGATGCCTCCAACGCGGCTTCGCTCCAGGAGGCGCTGCGCGGCATGGACTACTTGTTGGTGGCAGCACCCACGACTCACTTCACCCAGAATGTCGTCGAGGCGGCGCTGGCAGCGAGCGTAGACTACCTGGATGTGCAGCTCTCGGACGAGAAGCTGCGAATCCTTCGATCATACGAGGCACAGATCAAGCACAGCGGACTGTGTTTCACGACGGAGGCCGGCTTTCATCCAGGCCTGCCATCGGCCATGGTCCGCTATGCGGCATCGCACATGGACTCGCTCCGGTCCGCACACGCGGCCGGCTATCTGAGCCCGGGGAGAAGCTTCCCGTACACTGAAGCCATGGACGAGTTGATGGAATGCTTCTTAAACTACCAGGCGCAGGTGTTTCGAAACGGCCGTTGGACCAAGCCGAATTCCTACGATACCCGCCTCTTCGACTTCGGGGACGGCATCGGCGCACGTCGCGCCTATTCCATGTTCTTTGAGGAGCTGCGGCCCTTGCCCGAGTCTTATCCATCGCTTGAAGCGCTGGGCTTCTACATTGCCGGCGGGGGCTGGTTCGCCGATGCCATCACGATGGTTGCCATGCTGGGTCTCAAGATTGCACCCGTTCGCGGACTGCGCCCGATGGGAAGGCTCACGTGGTGGGCAATGACGGCCCTATCCAGACCGCCGCATCGCGTGGCTCTGCAGGTCGAGGCCGAGGGGCTCAAAAGCAGTCGTCCCCTGCGATTCAAATTCTCCGTCGAACACGACGATGGCTATGAATTGACGGCTATCCCCGTCGTAGCCTTTCTGATGCAGTATGATCAGATTCGGTCACCCGGCTTGCATATAATGGGACAACTTAGCGATCCTGGACGGTTATTTCGGGACATGGGAAAAATGGGTGTCAGGTTGAACGAAACGATTGAGTCAGGTTCCTGAGTCGTGCTCAAAGGAGGTCGGCAATGTCTGGCAAGCGCGTTGGTACCGTCACACACTACTTCGATCACCTGAAAGTTGCCGTTCTCGCCCTCACTGAAGCCATTCACATCGGAGATTCGGTGCATTTCCTCGGACACTCCACCGACTTCAGGCAGGAAGTATCATCGCTCCAGATAGAGCATAAGCCGGTCGACACTGCCAAGCCGGGAGAAGATGTGGCCATGCAGGTACTGCAGCACGTCCACCCCAACGACTCGGTCTTCAAAATCGAAGGCGAGTAGCAACGCCAGATCCCCCAGGGTGATATTGCCGTCCATATAGCCGGCAGATCCGGCCAATCACGCGCCAGCGAGCCGATGCGGCGAACGCGAGCTTCCTCTGAAAGGCCGAGCCGTTCGCGCACATGCTCTTCCGCATATGCGGCGGAATGATGCAGCTGATGGAATCGGAATCGGTGATCCTGACCCTTGCAGCCGACGACTCGCGAAGCCGGCGCGCGGTGCCTCGATCATCCCTCCATGAGGCGATGATCTCCGTCCCAGCGGATCTGCCGCACCGGTCCATTCTCAACCAGCAATTTTGGCAGGAGTTCCGCCAGGGCGTCTGAGTCCCCCGACGTGAGAAACTCGAGCACCCCATCAGCGCTGCCGGATGCGTTGAGCGCGCTCACCTCGAGCATGTGCCTCGTCTGCCTGGCTACTGCTGGCGCCGGATCGATGACACGCACTTTTTCCCCAACGATTTCTTGGATCAACGGGATCACGAAAGGATAGTGTGTACACGCCAGCACGACGGTATCGATGTTGTGCTGCAGCATCGGTCGCAGCGCCTCCTCAAGAATGGATCGCGTGCTGGGACCATCCAGATCGCCGGCTTCGATCCTCTCGACGAGTCCCGGGCAAGTGCTTTTCAGCAGATGCACGCCGCTGGCGAATCTCTCGACGACCGACGCAAACAGTGCGCCCTGAAACGTGGCGGGGGTGGCCAGGATGCCGACCACGCGAGTCTGGGTGTGCTCGGCGGCGGGCTTCACAGCAGGTTCCATTCCGACAAACGACACCTCGGAAAATGACACCCGGAGGTAAGACAACGCAGCGGCCGAGGCCGCGTTACAAGCAACCACAATAATCTTCGCACCGTGCGCGAGCAGATAGCGCGTGATGCCCTCTGAGAAATCTCGTACTTGCTGCAGAGGACGCCGCCCGTACGGGACGTGCCCTTGATCGCCAAAATACAAGATAGACTCTGCCGGCGCCTGCTGCCGGATGGCGTGCAACACCGATAGACCCCCAACTCCCGAGTCGAATACGCCGATAGGGGAAAACCTGCCCGGCTCAGCCATTCGCGAGCTTATCTAGGACTTCGCAGCCGCCTGCACAAATCGGCCGAAGAGGCGGCGCATGGGCGGCTGGTCAGTGAGCCATTCGGGGTGCCATTGCACGGCCACGCCAAAACGATGCTCAGGAATCTCGATTGCCTCAACCAGACCGTCGGGGGCGCGCGCCACCACACGTAGGCCCGCTGCTATGGCATCCAGCCCCTGATGGTGATGGCTGTTGACTTGAAGCACGGGCTCCGCCAGAATGCCACCCAGGCCGGTATCCCCCTCAATGCTTACCGAGTGCGCAAGGAATGTACGCATATTGCTCGGAAAGGCGTGATCAAGCGCGCCGGGCAACTGGTCGGCAATGTGCGTATACAATGTGCCACCCAGGCCCACGTTCAGCAGCTGGCAACCGCGGCAGATGCCCAGAAACGGCTTACCATCGGAGGCCGCCGCTTTAAGCAGGGTCAATTCCAAGGTGTCCCGCAGTGGTTCCACTCCGCTGACTTGCGCATGGTCCTGACCGCCAAAATGATCGACCGCGATGTCCCCCCCGCCCGAAAACAATATCCCGTCAAGCCTGGGATAGACCGCCTCCCAACCACCCTTGCCGAGGGGTGCTGGGATCAAGGTCGGCACGCCTCCCGCCTGCACCACAGCGTCCACGTAGGCCTGAGTCACCGACAGAATGACCTGGCCATATTTGTCAGTCGATCGATTGAGCGTGATTCCGATGATCGGAGCCATAGCACGGGCAGGAACAAGAAGGGCGCAGTCGCCTGCGTCCTTCTTGTTCACGTCTATTCGAACTTCTGCTTCAGACGGGCCGATTTGCCAG
>JBGPAT010000054.1:0-11733 GCA_041480885.1 Anaerolineae bacterium | reverse complement strand
GTAGTTCGGCTCAACCAGGCGGACCTCAGGGCAGGCCGATAAGCTGGCAATGGATTGAGCCACGGTTCCTGCCGGAACCTTGAGCACATACACAGACAGAGCCTCGATTTCAGACTCCGTGGAAGCGCCCGCGATTTGCAAACACTGATCAATGGCGTCCTGTTCCGCCCTGCGGCGAAATTGGATCAGGACCTCGTCCGGCACATAGTCACCGGTGAGCTCCACCGGCCACGCCGTGCTGGTTGCAATTGATTCTGTTGTCGGCGTGGTCGGAATTATGGGGGTGGCTTCAAATGTGGAGCTTGGCCGTACAGTAGGGGTTGGCGGAACTGTTGGGCCTGGAGGTTCCGTGTAGGTGGGTTGTATGGTCGCTGTCGCCACATCCGTGGACGTCGAGGAGGGAATCTCGGATGGCAGCTCCGTTGAGGTCGGTTCAACTGTTGAGCTTGGAGGCGCCGCGTAGGTTGGCTCCATCGTCGCCGTCTCCGGATCCGTAGGAGTCGGGGGCAGAGTGTCGGTGTCCATCGGGGCCGGAGTCTCGGATGGTAGCTCAGTGTCGGTGGCCTGCACCTTCGGAGTCGCGGTCTCCTGTTCCTGCTGATAGCCGGCTGAGAATGATACGCCTGCAAGGCCCCACAGGACGAGAAGCACAACCGTCAAAGGCAAGCGTGTCCTGGATTGCCATACCCCACCCGGCACCCTGCGCTCCATCCATGAGATTCTATCTCAAATCCAAGTGCGGGCATCGCAGCCGCGAATCCGGGCGTTGCATCAATTCGACGGCCTTCGGGAAAAGAGAGGGCCGTCCCAAGGGGGACGGCTCTTTCTTCTTTCACTGTGCGAAGCGATGCTTATGGCACGTTGTATTCGATCACCAGCGCCGGCCGCAGCGCTGCCCCTGCGTTCCCACTGAAGAAGCTGATGAAGTTGGCGATGGCATTGTTGTTGTCATCCAGCTTGAAGCGCAAGCGCAGCTGCGTCAGGCCACCGTTGGTGGTCAGCTTGTTGACGTAGGGATAGGCCGCGGGCGGCAGAGTGATAGTGTAGAGAGTTCCGCTTGGCACCGGGCTGAACGGACCGAAGCCGGTGATGCCGCTGCTGGCCAGCGCCTGGAAATCTGAGATCTGCAGCGCAGGCAGGGTGGCGAAGAAGCCCTTGCGCATGTCGATCATCAGGCCTTGGAAGATGCTGAATGGATTGCCGGGCCCGGTGATCGATTGACGCCTGAGCTTGAGTGTAGCCTTGGTGATGACGGCCGTATCGGGCAGGGCGGAGGTATTGAAGGACAGGATTCCGCGGTACTGCCTCCTGGCCGCGTCATCGCCCAGCCTGAAGGCAGCGGCTGTGGCATTCAGCGAGCCGCCGACGTTAGTGTTTTCGCCTGACTCCAGCACCCAGCCGTCCTGGACCCCCGCCGACATGAAGGCCTCTGGCAGGAAAATGTGGCCAATGCGGGTATGCCATAGACCGCTATAGCCCGTATCTGGGTAGGACACGGGATAATATTCGTTCACGTACCAGAAGCTCTTGTCATCGTTGGGGTCCACCGCCATCCTGGTATAGTCACCCCAGCGGGCCCTGTAACCATCGTCTGTACTGGTGGGCGTGCCTTGGTAACCAGTGCCGGCCCACATGGTGCCTTCTCCCATCATCGCGCCTGTCGGGTCTGCAGCGAGGCGCCCCGTAAAGGCGATGGATGGATACTTGGTGCTACTCGAAACAGAATAGCCTAGGGCAAGACTGCCTGCGCCATTCATGGCGATGCTGCCCATCCAGCGGTCCTTCCCATCCGGTGCGTAGACGCCCTGCTGCTGCATTCCCCAACCGGAACCGGGATTCCTGAGGATGAACCAATGCGGCGCCGCATGGCCGCTGCCGCCTGCAGCCACAGTATGATTGCTGACCAGCGTGGCATAGCCGCCAAATTTGCGGTACTGCAGTCGGTTCATTAACCGGTCCGAGAGGGCATCCACTTTCTGAGTGGTGCCTTTCTGCGAAATGCACTGCTCGGCTCCGTTCCAATCACACGGATACGGGTTGACGTTCGCCGTCGCAATCGTGTTGTTTGGGGTGAAGAGGGCATCGGCGCCGAAGGTGGAATTGGCGGGCGTCACCCAATCGACATGGAAATTCCAGACGCGCAGGGTGTCGCTGGCATCTCCGAGCCACGTGCTGTCATCCCACTCAGCGAAATAGTTGGGAGTGCCGGCCGCAGGCGCGGGACCATCCAGGTCAGAGGGTAGCATGCCGCCAAAACCAATATTGACTGCACCGATATCGAAGTATTGGGCAGTGGCTGGCGCGCCCGCAAGCATTTTGCTGCGATCAAAGACCACCGCGCCGGCGCCACCCCAAGCGTCGCCCGGTTCAATAAACTGGTTGATGGACATGTAGTAGCCGTCTGACCAGACCCCGATTTTTGGATAATCATTCATTTTGGTGGTGCTGATCAGGAAATCGTAGGAGTACCACCCGCCAAGTGGGTTCGCGGTCTGGGAGACGGCGAAGCATTGGTGGAATTCCGGGGTGACGAAGTCAAGTCCAAACTCACTGACCACCCAACGCCCGGCGAGCGCATCGTACAGGACCAGCGGGTCGCCGTCATCGTTGTAGCAAGGGGAGAGAGCGAAACTGAAAAGCGAACTGATGGGCACCGGGCCGTAGCTGGGTACGCCCGTGTTGCGATCATAAATCGTCAGCAGGGAATTGACTATTTCAAGGTAATGAGCCGGCCCAATCGCGCCATTCGGATCGGGCGGGTTTACCGAAAAGCCAAACCAAGCCGTGTTGTTCAGATTGTTGATCCCCTCAAAGGTGGTTGGGGCAGGCAGAGGGGCGCCAGACGATTCTTGAACTACACTCTGATCGCCTGCGGATATACTGCCCCCCGAATTCGATGGCCGCGGAATCTGATGGAACGGTACGTTTCGATCCGGCTTCGCGGTTACGTGGGCGGGAGGTCGGGGGCTCTTGGCAAGCAGGGATGGCATAAACCCGAACTTACCCTGGACAACTGCCGGTCCACGTCCTGCGCTGCTGGTACGGGCGCCCTGGGCAGCGGCGAGCCCGGTGCCTGCTGAGAGTATGAAGATCATTACCAGCAGTATCAAGACATTCAGCACTTTCAAGCGTTGCATTGTATGCTCCTCTCGAATATCGTCTGGCGGATAGGCTTGGGTCGGCGAGAAAAATGGGTTACCCTTGGATCCTCCTGTTGAACTTCCAGGTATTTCTGCTTCTCAGACTCTCTCCCCCTGCAGATCCGGATGAACTCGGTCTTGTCGCGAATTCAGTGTACAGCTCAGATTGTCCAAATACAATGGACAATTGTCATGTATTTCACCTCTTTTCCCTGTTATGTTCTTGTTAGTGAAGGAAGGAACAAGACGTTCTCTCGCAGAATCAAGATAGACGTGCCTAGGGGCGGGTTATCTTCGGCGCTGTGAGAAAGCTTTCAGGCGTAACGGACTGCTGCCCCGCAATCCCGCCGCGGGACGCGCCGCGGTCAGTTGGCCCCCGTCTCACAAAGGCGACACTATGTAGTTGGCGCCTTGGCATTCGACATCCAAAATTCATATAAAGAATCTTTGCCGTCTTAGACCACTAGGCCAAGCCGTCTAGTGGCTACCCGGAACGCCGCTTGTCCTGCCGCGCCCCGACGAAAAACATGATACAAAAAGGGCCGTCCCCCGTGGGACGGCCCTTTCTTCATTCACTCCGCAAAGCGATTCCTACGGCAGGTGGTACTGGATCACCAGCATCGGCCGGTATGGAGATGTTGCAATGCCGCTGTAGAAGTTGATGTAGTTGGCGATGGCATTGTTGTTGTCATCCAGCTTGAAGCGCAAGCGCAGCTGCGTCAGGCCACCGTTTGTGGCCAGCCTGTTGATGTACGGATAGGCTGTGGACGGGAGGGTGATGGTGTAGACTCCCCCGCTTGGCACCGGGCTGAACGGACCTAATCCGGTCTTTTGCGCGACTGCCTGGAAATCGCCGATCTGCAGAGCGGCAGAGCTGCCGAAGAATCCCTTGCGCATGTCGATGTACATGCCCTGGAAGATGCTGAAGGGATTGCCGCCGCCGCTGATGCCTTGTTTCCTTAGCTTCAAGGTGGCCTTTGTGATATGGGCCGTATCCGGCAGGCTGGGTCCGGTATTGAAGGAAAGGATGTCTCGGTATTGCTTGTTCGCCGCGTTGTCGCCCAGGTTGAAGGTGCCGGCGAGGACGTTCAGCGAGCCGCCCTTGCCGCTGGTCTCCGTCGACTCGAGCACCCAGCCGTCGTAAGCCGCCGCTGACTGATAGGTGACGGCGCAATTCGCCGTGTAGTTCTGGTTGGATAGACTCGCCGTAACGGGGCTGTAGCTGGTGATTGCCGGAGAGAAGGTACAGCCAGTCTTCGAGGGCCTCACCGTCCCGGACCAGGTATCACTGACGACGAAGGAGTAGTTGCCAGCCGTATCGGCTTGAGCGATCTTGGAGGAGCCATCGGTGTACCTAAGCGTCGCACCAGGAACGCCCGTGTTTCCCGAGAGGGCCCAGCCGATAAGGAGAAACGCACCCACGTAGGTGATGGTGTAATTGCCGCCCGCCGTAAGCGTGCCCTGGTTGATGGCATACAGGCCCGGGGTTTCGCCTGGATCGCGCGCCAGCCCAGGCGTGAAGGCATCCGGGGGAATCAAAGCCGGGTTGACCGTGTAGGTCAGTGCGGGATCAGGAGCGCCAACCACTTTGGTTTTGGCGTCGGCCGTGACCGTGATGGGTAGGGCGATGACCGTGACCGCGGGCGAACCGGCGGCGATCGCGGTCAGCCCGGCACCGCCGGCGCCAATATCCGTCCAAGTCTCAAACGTAAACGGCGAGCCGGTGACGCTGGTGGGGCCAGTCGGCATCCCGCTGTAGCTGATGGTGAAGGAATTGCCGGCAGTGCAGCTTGTCATATCCACCAAGATGGTCGGTCTCGTCGGTGGGGAGTAAAGAGAGGAATCACCGAATGCCAATGGGGAACTACTGAGAGTACACGTTCCAGGTGAATACGACACATGGCCCGCGCCAGGGGCCGTCGTGGGCGCGGTCCAGGCGGTTGGGATGACGATGGCCACCTGGGAACCGGAAATGAAATCGCGGCCGTTGTTGGCCGTGAATGTGAAGACGAAGGTGGTGGAAGTTCCGTAGGTTGCGATGGTGGGGGTCACGACCATTTGTCCATCTCCATCGATGGCAGGGGTTCCTAAGAGAAGAGGCGCGGCCGACGCCGATGGGGTGCCCAACATGACCATGAGCATACTGAGAATCAGGAAAACTGACCATTTGGCTTTCATTCTGTCGCTCCTTGTGATCTGGGACCGCGGACCCAGATTGACACAACTTGCGCGCACGCTGGAAAAGTCGGTACCCAGATGCGCCGCATGACGGCTCTGCACATGGATTGTATGGACCTCCGGAAGCAACGCTAAGAGTGAGGACCCGCGTTCCGCCCGTTTCCCTCCGCTATGGGCGGCGGGGTCGTCAAGCCACCAAATGTTGTCACGATTCTATCACTCCACAAATCGGCACGCCAGACCGACCCAATGCATATTCAGATGCTTGTTGTCGCAATGACAATGGAGAGAATCCAGGCGCATCGACCGACAATTCGTCGGGGCGGGCCTCAAAACCCCGCGCGCCGGAAGCGCGCTGCCCTCGCGGGCTTGCAGCAATGAAGAACAGCAACGGGCCGTCCCACGGGGGGACGGCCCTCTCTTCTTTCATTCAGCGAAGCCCTGCCTACGGCACGTAGTATCTGATGATCAGCTGCGGCTGGTAGGCGGCCAACGCATTGCCGCTATAGAACCTTAGATAGTCTGCGATGGAGTCGCCGTCGTCACCCAACGCGAACCGGAGGCGGAACTGCGTGAGGCCCACCCTATTAATGTACACGCGGTTGGCCGCACTGAGCGATTTGGCATACCAGCCGCCCGCCAGGGGGGTGTTCGTGAAGGCGAGCACCGCATTTCGACTAGCCAGCGCCTGGAAGTCGGTCAATTGCAGAGCAGGGAGCCCGAATGAGCCCTTGCGAATGTCCGCCAGGATGTTGCCAAGCGTCAGCCACGGCGTTCCCGCGTCGCCTTGCTTCTTGATCCTGAGCATGGCGGAGACGATCCTCGCAGTATCGGGCAGTGGAGCAGTGTTGAAGGACAGGATCCCCTCGTACTGCCTCTTGGCAGAGTCATCACCCACGTTGAAGGTGGTCGAAGCGGAGTCCATGAAGCCGCCGACATTGGTGGTGTGCCCTGATTCGCGCACCGTGCCGTCCTGAGCACCGCTCGACTGAGCAGAGAGCGTATAGTACACAATCTCGCCGCCGCCCGTGCACGTCGTGCTATGGCTCCAAACAAATTTGTCCAGGAACACGGTCGAGTCCCAGACGTTGTCGCCGAGGTCCTGGATGGAGAAGACGAACTTGGTAATGGATCCTGGTACGACCTTCGTCTCGGCGCGCAGGAGCGGCGTTCCACCATCATAAGTCGTTCCCGTGTTTGCAACAACACCAAAGACTGTGTTGACCGATATGATGTTGTGATGGGAATCGAAGGCAAAGTTCAGAGGAGCCACAACCTTATGGTTTACGGAGTCGAAGGTGAGATTCGTGCCGCCCTTTTCGGCCGTGAAGGCATCGTTGAAGCTCGAGCCAACATACTCCGGGAACTCCTCTGAATAGAACGCGAAATCAACATTGGCGCAGTTCGCCCAGGCAGGAACCTTAAGGCTCAATTGAAGTTGAGTCATATCGTGGCCATCCACGCCCTTCTTCACGCCATTAAGCTGATAACTCAAGCTTCCGGAGTTGTTCGGAGTATCTGCATCTGCTGCTTTTCCAGTGGATAGGATGGCAAAAGTGGTTCCTTGTGTCGGGAAAAAGTGACCCAGATGGGCGGTTCCAACGCCCACGCCCCTCACGTCACTCCCGTGCAGGCTGGCAGATACGATACTCGTAGGGGCGATGCCCATGGCCACCGCCAGTTGCTTTGGATTTGTGACCGGGGAGATCGCGGTCACAGACACATCCGAGCTTGAAGAGGCGCTGGGTACTCTGCCTGGCACTTCAGTTGGAATGGGCGGCGGCGGTGGAGCTTGATCCAGCCGTCCGGCCAGCGCCCGTTCAGGTCTTGATACGGACAGCAGGCCCATCGTGAGCACAACAATCATGAAGGCATTCGGGATGTTGCGGTTCATGCGTCCTCCTATGCAAGGCTTTCAAGAAGGGTGCCCAAGCATCAATTCCCCCGCGGCCACCGACTGGGGCCGCCGAGCCCCAGGCACTCAGATGAGGCCCTACTGCAATCTGCGTTCGTCCTACTCAAGAGAAGTCGATTGCGACAGCCATCAACAGGCTTTCTTGTACCACTATTGTGTCGTTATTCTACCACTATTATACGGATTTGATAGCCGGAGGGCAACTGACACTTTGACCCTTTTCTCCAAAAGATACGCGGCAGCGTCTTCGGCCTCACTCCATGCCGCGTCCTGCTTGGCCGGAAGGATGTGAACTGCACCTCGCGCATCCGGCCAGATACGATGCAACATGGCCATTCCCTTGTGGAATGGCCATATTCTGGCTTCACTCAGCTAAGCGACACTCACGGCACATAGTACTGGATGACCAGCACCGGCCGGGAACTTGCGGTGCCATAGTTGCCGCTGTAGAACTTGAGATAGTTGGCAATCAGGTTGTTGTTATCGTCTTTGGTGAACCGCAAGCGGAATTGCGTGACGCCAAGCTTATTGATGTAGCCGAAGTTGGCCGCAGCCAGCGCTTTGGAATACCAGCCGCCCGCCAGGGGTGCGTTCGTGAAGGTGAGAACCGCGTTCTTGCTGGCAGCGGCCTGGAAGTCGCCGATCTGCAAAGCTTTGTTGTTGCGGAAGGCGCCTTTCCGAATGTCGACCACGATGTTCATCAGCGTGCTGAATGGGTTGGCGCCAACCTGTCCCGCTTTCTTGATCCTGAGCGTCACCGAGGCGATGGTAGCACTCGAAGGCAGCAAGGCGTTGAAGGATAGAATTGCCCGGTACTGCCTCTTGGCGGCATCATCACCCAGATTGAACGTGGTGCCAGTGGAATTGAGGGAGCCGCCGATGTTGGTATTCTCGCCCGACTCAAGGACCCACCCGTCGTAAGTCGCACTCGACGGCAGGTTGGCTGTCAGATAGCGCGCTTCGGTGGCGCCCATGTCGCAGATGGGCGTGCCGTCCCCGTCGCCATCTTGGGGTCGGTCGATGCCGCGCTGATCAGTGCTCGGACAGCCCGTGCTGGTTCCCGTGTCAACGGCGGGGCTAGCCTTCTGCAGCGTGCGGGTCGCGGTGAAGCCCCCGTTGTTGGCAAGCGGGTTCAACTTGGGGTCGGCGTCGAGATTGCCGCCGCCATCCGTTCCCAGACTTGTGTCCCACACGCTGCCGGGCTTCGACCCCTGCACAATGCTGTGATCGATGGTCGGCGTGGCTGTGGAGTTGTAGATCTCGTCGCCGCCGACGGTGGCTGTGTCCCCCCAGAGGATCGCATTAGTGAGGGCAGGCGTGCTATGGCCGCTGTTTGCACCATCATCGTAGAGAGCGCCGCCCAGATTGCTGTTGTTTCCGCTGAAAGTCACATTCATCAGTGTTGGGCTGGAGGTGCCGCCGTGGCCGTCAACCACCATGCCGCCGCCGAAGCCGCCCGCGCTGTTGCCGCTGAAGGTCACGTTCGTCAAGGTCGGGCTGCTCACGCCGCTGGTTTCGCCATTGTCATACATCGCCCCGCCATCATCAAACGTTGCGTGGTTGCCATTGAAGGTAACGGCTGTCAGTGCCGGGCTGCTGGTGCCTCCTGCGCCATCGTTGTACATGGCCCCACCGCTCAGGCTGGCGGTGTTGGTGGTGAAGGTCACGTTCGTCAGCATTGGGCTGCTGACGCCGCCAGTCTCGGCATTGTTGAACATGGCACCGCCGAATTGAGCACTGTTGGTGGTGAAGTTCACTCTCGTCAGCGTCGGGCTGCTGTGGCCGTTCTGGCCGGAGTTGTATATGGCCCCGCCTGAAGCGCTGGCGGTATTGTGGTCGAAGGTCACGTTGGTCAGCACCGGGCTGCCGCTGCCGGCGGGGGAACCCATGTTAAAGATCGCCCCGCCGGAGCCGGCGCTGTTGGCGCTGAAGGTCACATTGGTCAAAATCGGATTGCTGGTACCAAAGCTGGCTCCGTCGTTGTACATGGCGCCGCCTTGATTCGCAGCGGAGTTACCGCGGAAGGTGACGTTGGTGAGCGTCGGGCTGCTGGTGCCCTGGAGCTCGCCATAGTTCATGAGTGCCCCGCCCCACGTGGCGCGATTGCCGCTGAAGGTCAGGTTCGCGAGGGTCGGGCTGCACTCGTGCCCAATGTCGCCTCCGCCGCAGTAGAGGCCGCCGCCTGAAGATCCATCGCCGGCCGTGACGGTGAAACCGTCCAAAACCGTCCCGGAGGTCACCGGGGTCGATCCGCTGATCATGGTCACCACGTGGAAGCTGTTGCTCCCTTGGATGTCCGTGGTGTGCTCATCGATGTGGTTTCCGTCGGTGTTGATATCGTCGCCAGCGATGTCGCCGCTCAGGATCGTGACGTGGGTCGCTGGGTTGCGCTGAGTAAGGAGCGTCTCCGTCCCCGCGAAGCCTCCGTAAACCGCCACACCAGGCGGGACGGTGAACGTGTAACTCTGAGTCGCGCCTGGCCCGTACACGCCCGCCTTGACCCAGACCTGATTGCCGGACGCCGCCAATCCCAGAGCGTATTGCAGGGTGCAGGCATTCGCCCATGTGTTGCACGTGCCGGTTGTCATGCCTGCCGGCTTAACATACCGCACCGCAGTGGTCGCGAGCGCAGCTTGCGGACCGGTGAGGGAAGCCACGGCTAGGGTTAGCAGAACCAACACGCGCACGATGAATGTCGTACCGGGCAAACGCGATAAGTTATTCAATCGAGAACTTGTGAGAGTTGTTGCCATGAAAATCCTTCTGGCCGCGATGAAGAGCGAGACTCCCCGTGGACATCGCGGCGTGGGTCAACCTGCAAGGAGAAGGAGCCACAAATACAACGACTCCAATTCGGTATTATACCATAAATATTATCCGAATTACTCTTCAATGGATGCTTTCAGTGCGGATCCGTATACAAGATATTTGGAGAGGCGCGGATTTGATCTCGCAAGCCGACTGCGGGTGAAACGCGGCCGATGCCCCTGGTCGAACACCGCAGGGCAGGCTCCCTCCATGCTTAGAGGCTAGCCTGCTTCACATGATCCCCAAATACCACGAAAGCAGGGCCGCCCCGGTGGGACAGCCCTGCTTTCATTTCCTCCAGTGAAGCTCTGTCTATGGCACATAATACTGGATCACCAACGCCGGCCGGAAACTTGCGGTGCCATAGTTGCCGCTGTAGATCTTGAGATAGTTGGCAATCAGGTTGTTGTTATCGTCTTTGGTGAACCGCAAGCGGAATTGCGTGACGCCAAGCTTATTGATGTAGCCGAAGTTGGCCGCAGCCAGCGCTTTGGAATACCAGTCGCCCGCCAGCAGCGGTGTGTTCGTGAAAGTGAGCACCGCGTTCTTGCTGGCAGCGGCCTGGAAGTCGCCGATCTGCAAAGCGTTGTTGTTGCCGAAGGCGCCTTTCCGAACGTCCACCAGGATGTTGCCAAGGCTGGCGAAGGGGTTGGTGCCCATCTGTCCCGCTTTCTTGATCTTGAGCGTGGAGGAAGTGATCACAGCAGTGTCCGGCAGAGCAGTGGTGTTGAAGGATAGGATCGCGCGGTACTGCCTATTGGCCGCCTCATCACCCAGATTGAAGGTGGTGGCAGTGCGGTTCACCGACCCTCCCAGGTTGCTGGTCTCAATGGATTCAAGAACCCAGCCGTCGTAAACTCCAGTGGACTGATAGGATGCGGTCACGAGCGGAATGGCCTTGTAGTTCTGAGCCGTCTGATTCGCAACCACATGGGAGTAGGTCCGGTTGATCGGCCAGAAACCGTACCCAGTCTTGGAGGGCGTCACCGTGCCGGACCAATTGTATGGAATGGAGATGGAGTAGTTCCCGCTGGCATCCGCCACGGCCGCCTTTGGCGTCGCGCCAATCGCATATCTCAGGGTCACGCCCCCCACTCCTGCATTCCCGGAAACCTTGACTGCCTGCCTGGTCGCCCCTGAGTTCGGGTTCACGATCAGGCTGGAGACATTCACTGCTTCGAACTTGTCGCCGGTGATATTGTCCAACAAGTGCAGCATGGTGTTGTCCCAGCGTGAGTCGGGTGCGCCGCTGATATACCAGTCGGCTCCATTGTCCGCCAGGATGATGCCATAGGTCTTCATGGCTTGCAGGATGACCCGCAGCTGGGCCGGATAGCCCGAAATATTGAAGCCGGCCTTCAGTCGGAAGCGCGCTCCCATTGGAGGTGTGGAGGTGAGCACGCCCGGCGTCCCGCTTGTCAGATGACGCGCAGGCCAGATGTAACTGTCGGTGGCATTCGCTGTGAAACGTATTGCATGGTTGATGTGGCCGGCGGCAACCTCATCATAGCGGACCAGCCCGGGCAGGATCGGCAGGCCAGCCGCGTCGGCAGACGTCCAACCTGCGGGCCGCAGCGCGTCGGAATTCAGATCCCAGATGGCACCCGAGCCCCCATGCCATTGGCCGTTGGAATAGGACGCGTCGTAGACCTCATACAAATGGCAATCCCCAGAGTCCACCACCAGAATATG
>JBGPAT010000053.1:0-12418 GCA_041480885.1 Anaerolineae bacterium | reverse complement strand
GCATCGGACTGGGTGGTGCACGCTGTGGATGGCAAATACCCGGCGGATGAAGCCTATTTCCTGCATTTCATCATGCACTTCTTTGAAGATTCGCTCACGGGCCATCCCCAGTTGAAAGGAAAGCGCCTGCCTCGCTGGCTGGAACAGCGCCATGCCCAGATCGAGCGCGGCGAGCTGGTCTACATCGCGCACCAGATGGATTTCTTGGCCCGCGTGTGAACCGGACTGTATGGGCTCCAGCCTATGTCCGGCTGAGGTCCATCGGGCCTCGGCTGACTGGGATATCCCTTTGTTCATGTATAATGCGTTCAGTTATCCAACGCGCTTCTGCTGGCGGCCTGCCGGCAGGCTCGCACAAGCTCTCGCTCAATTCCCCGATGAAGATGGGACTTTGAAGAACAGGATGTCTTGAAATTCGAACAGTTTAATCTGGATTCCCGCCTGATGCCCGGGATCAAGAAGGCAGGTTACGAAACCCCCACGCCGATCCAGGAGGCTGCCATTCCTGCTGCCCTGCGCGGGCGTGATCTGATCGGTACGGCACAGACCGGGACGGGCAAAACGGCCGCCTTTGTCCTACCGATCCTTAACAGACTGCTGCGCGGCCAGCGAGGCGTGGCTCGAGCGCTGATCGTCACGCCCACGCGCGAGTTGGCCGAGCAGATCCACGAGGTGGTGCGCTTCTTGGCTGCCGGCACTGGGCTCCGAAGTGCAACCATCTATGGCGGGGTCAGCGCGGGCGCGCAGATCAAGGCGCTGCGCGAAGGTGCCGAGATCCTGGTCGCCTGCCCCGGCCGGCTGCTGGATTTGATGAATCAGCGGTACGTGAAGTTGGAACACGTTGAGGTCCTTGTGCTGGATGAGGGCGACCGGATGTTCGACATGGGCTTCCTGCCGGATGTCAAACGTATTGTTAAGGCTGTGCCCTCGCAACGTCAGACCATGCTCTTCTCGGCGACTTTTCCGTTGGAAGTTGAGCAGCTCGCGGCCCAAATCCTGAAGCAGCCGCAACGCATCGCCATGGGACTTGTTCGGCCGGCTCACACAGTTACCCACGCCCTTTACCCGGTGCCGCCGCACTTGAAGACGGCGCTTTTGCTAAGACTGCTCAAGCTCACTGCGACCGAGTCGGTCCTCATTTTCACCCGAACGAAATACCGGGCTCAAAAGCTGGCGCAGCAACTCGAACGGGCAGGTCACAAGGTCACCAGCCTGCATAGCAATCGCACCCAAGGCCAGCGGGAATCCGCCCTCAGGGGCTTCCGCAGCGGCCAACACGATATTATGGTGGCGACCGACATTGCGGCACGCGGCTTGGACGTGGAGCGCATCTCGCACGTCATCAATTTTGATATGCCCGACACTGCGGATGCCTATATCCACCGGATCGGCCGCACCGGACGAGCGGAGCGGGCGGGCGATGCCTTCACATTGGTCACGCCCGAAGATGAGGCACTCATCCGGACGTTGGAGCGGATCATGGGCAAGCCGCTCACGCGCAAGACTCTGCCGGACTTTGACTATTCTGTGGCCGCGCCGGCGAGAATGGATCGCGACGTCCGCGGCCGGGGCCGCCCCCAGGCGCGTCCGGCTCCGACCCCGAAGAGCTACGGCCGCAATCGTCTGGCGCCGCGAAGACGAAAATAGATCGCCATCGGGCGCCTGTATTAGATTGCTGAATTTGCACCGCAATCTCACACCACTATGACCGAGTCTCCCGACTGAAATCACACCGGGCATCCGCTGCCTGAGCCGTTGGGCGCTTGTCCTGCAGTCCCAGTCATGTACGATGCCCGGGCCGCCCGCCAGCCACGCGGCGGCTTCGCGTCTATCTTGCGCTCGTGGAGCTCTTCAAGCGAAGCCTCATTGGGCATCTGTTGACTTCGTTTATAATCCTCCCGCCATGAATCTCCTAATTACCGGGGCGGCAGGGTTCTTGGGTTCATCGCTCGCTAACCACCTTGCCCGAGAAGGGCATCAAGTACGTGGTTTGGACGATCTTTCGACAGGCGATCCACAGGCGCTGGTTGCGGATGTGCACTTCACGCGCGGTGATGTGAGTGATCGACCAAAGCTGTGGACACTGCTCCAGGAGGTGGATGTTGTCTATCACTTGGCAGCACGCGTTTCCGTGCCTGAATCCATCCTATACCCGCGCGACTACAATCTGGTGAATGTCGGGGGAACCGTGGCGCTGATGGAGGCCATGCGCGACGTGGGAGTGCGCCGCGTGGTGCTGGCCTCGTCGGGTGCGGTCTACGGAGACCTGGGCGATCAGCCGCTGTCGGAGCTCGTGACGCCCAATCCGCGCTCGCCGTACGCCGTCTCCAAGCTGGCCGCGGAATACTATGTCCGGACCATCGGCGGCTTGTGGGGAATCGAAACCGTGAGCCTCCGGATTTTCAATGCTTATGGACCCGGGCAGCACCTGCCGCCCTCACATCCACCCGTAGTTCCATACTTCCTGCGGCAGGCCCTGCGCGCCGGCACGGTGATCGTGCATGGCGACGGGAATCAGACGCGCGACTATGTCTATGTGGATGATGTGGTCAGCGCCATGGTGGCCGCCTCAACCGCACCCAATATCAACGGGCTGGTGATCAACGTGGGCTCAGGATCTGAAACCAGTGTGCGAGATCTCGTGAAACTCGTCCTGGAGGCCACGGGCGGCAAGCCGGAAGTATTGTACAACGCGCAGAGTTCAGGGGGAGTCTCGCGTATGGCCGCCGATCCGAGGCTTGCTCATGACAAGCTGAACTTCATGCCTTCGATCAAACTGGATGAGGGCCTGCGCCTCACGCTTCAGCGGGACGCACGGTTCCAAGAGCGCTGAGGCTGTGCACGCGGATACCCAGGATGCCCCTACCGCGTGAGTTCTACAATCGGCCCGCGCTTCGTGTTGCCCGCGATCTAATCGGCGCGCGGCTTGTCCGCATTCTGGACGGCCACAGACTGGTCGGGATGATCACGGAGACCGAGGCCTACATCGGTGAGCGGGACCTCGGCTGCCATGCCAAGGCCGGACGTACCGCGCGCACAGAGGTCATGTACGGCGAGCCTGGGCATGCCTATGTCTATTTCACCTACGGCAATCACTGGATGTTGAACGTCGTTGTGGAACGGGAGGGGTTTCCGGCCGCGGTGCTAATGCGCGCGATTCAGCCTGTGAAAGGTATGTTGATCATGTCGCGGCGCAGAATGGGCCGAGATATCCTGGGGCCGGGTAAACTCACGCAGGCGATGGGGATTACGAAACGCGAGAATGGCGCTGATTTGACTCAAGCGCGTTCAGGATTGTGGATTGAGGCCGGGGTCGCGGTCCCCAACTCGCTCGTTGGCAAAGGCCCGCGCGTGGGTTTGAAGACGGTGCCCGAGCCGTGGAAATCCAAGCCATGGCGATTCCTGATCAACGGGTCATGGGTCGAATAGCGGGAATGGGAGCCGCAGGCCAATCTGTAGGCAATGCAGGCTCGCGGGCGATGCCCGACTGCCGACTCTCAACTTTTCAGGTCGTGGAGGAATCATGGGACTGCTGGACGGAAAGACTGCGCTGATATTTGGAATTGCTAACGAACGCTCGATTGCCTGGGGCATCACGCAGGCGATGCACCGCGAGGGCGCAAAGATCGGGATCAGCTACGCGGGTGAGGCTCTTGAGAGACGCGTCACGCCGCTGGCAGAGCAGATCCAGTGTAAGTGGGTCGAAGAGTGCGACGTCACGAAAGATGAGCACGTGGCTGCCATCGCCGAGAAGGCAAGGAAAGACTTCGGGCAAATCGACGCACTGGTCCACTCGATCGCCTATGCCGGCCGGGATGAGTTGACTGGGCCGTACTACAATACCAGCCGCGAAGGCTTCAAGAACGCGATGGATATCAGCGTGTTTTCATTCGTCGCTCTTGCGAAGGCTTTCCGGCCGGTGCTGCGGCCCGGTGGTTCCTTGATCTGCATGACCTACTATGGATCGGTGAAGGTGGCTCCGCACTACAATGTGATGGGCGTAGCCAAGGCCGCCTTGGAATCCAGCACTCGGTACCTGGCCTTTGACCTTGGGCCGGAGAAGATACGGGTCAATGCCATTTCTGCCGGACCCATCCGAACTCTGGCGGCGGCGGGGGTGGGCGGCTTCCGCGACATGTACAAGCAGTTTGCAGAGGTGTCGCCGCTGCGAGAGAACATCACCATCGAAGATGTTGGAAATGCGGCGGTCTTCCTGGCGTCGGACTTGGCGTCACGCATCACCGG
Organism: Anaerolineae bacterium; assembly: GCA_041480885.1. Classification (GTDB taxonomy): domain Bacteria; phylum Chloroflexota; class Anaerolineae; order Anaerolineales; family Villigracilaceae; genus Fen-1038. The sequence continues at coordinate 8,173 of JBGPAT010000053.1, read as the reverse complement.
CGAAGTGCTGTACGTGGACTCAGGCTTCAATTCCGTAGGGGTGCAAATGGGCATGGGAAAGGACGAGGGCGGGCGGTAAGGTAAGACACACGTGGCGCGGCTGGAGGGGGACAGCCACGCCAACAAGTGCGCGAAGGAGGGAACGGTCAGCGCTGACCTCAGGGCGCGCATATGACAATTCAGCGAGGAACAATCATGGGCTTGCGGCTCGGGATCAGGGCTACAGGGACGCCGGACTCGTCCTATCCGGTGAGACCATAAGAGGTTCGACAAAGCTGAAAACCTGCCGTCCAGTGGACCCAAGCCGACTCTATGGCCAGATGCCCCGCTCGGGGACATCGGCCGACGAGATGCCAAGCCCAGGCACGGTGCCGACCAACGGCATTGAGTCTCCTTTTCTGACCGCGGTTTGGCGGGGCGCCGCCACACTTCGCACAATCCGATGTCTCCACTCCAGACACAGGGCACATTCTTGAGCATGCCAGTCCTCGTTGCGGCTCGAGCTCCCGCATCGGTCGGCTTCCCATAAGGACTGGAAGATTCGAAAGACCATTGGGAGCCAATGCATGCCGAGCAAGACTAAGCAGGTGTACAATTATGTAGAATTTGTTTAGACGACCATCTCCTTGTATTCAATCCGCACACGAACTTGGTGTCGTCTTGGAATAGGAGAGCAGACGGTATGAGAACGACCGGCAAGAGGGTGAGACCGGCGACCCGAACTAAGATCAGCGCGCACTCAGCGAAGCTAGGATCCGGAGCCCGGGGGGAGGCAAAACGAAGCACAGCCAAACCGAACACCACGGTCAGGATCAATAGCCACGGGGCAGAGCAGGCGTTGCGAGATTCAGAGCTGCGCTACCGCCGCCTATTTGAAAGCGCCCAGGATGGGATATTGATTCTCGACGCCAAGACGGGAGCCATTGACGACGTCAACCCGTACCTGATCGACATGCTCGGGTATTCACGCGCAGAGTTTCTGGACAAGAAACTGTGGGAGGTCGGTGCATTCAAGAACATCAAAGCCAGCAAGGAAACCTTCCGGAAACTACAAAAAGAGAAATACGTCCGCTACGACGATTTGCCGCTCAAAGCCAACGATGGGCGGGTTGTTCCCGTGGAATTCGTCAGCAATGTCTATCTGGTGGGTACGAAGAAAGTCATCCAATGCAATATCCGGGAGATTACCGGGCGCAAGCAAGGGCAGGAGGAATTGAGGGCGACTAACGAACAGCTTCAGGCTTTGCTGGAGAATGTCCCCGAATATATTTACTTCAAGGATACAAGATCCCGGTTTCTCAGAATCTCGGCATCGCACGCCAGGGCCTTCGGTTTGAAGGACCCCCGCGAGGCCGTAGGCAAGACGGACTTCGATTTCTTTACCAAGGAACATGCCCGCGACGCGTTTGCAGATGAACAGGAGATCCTTCGAACCGGGCGGTCCATAAGCAGAGAAGAACAGGAAACCTGGCCGGACCGTCCGCCCACGTGGGTCTTGTCGGCCAAGATGCCTTTTCGGGATGAGGCAGGAAGAATCCTGGGTACGTTGGGCATATCAACGGACATCACGGAGCGCAAGCGCGCGGAAGAATCCTTGCGCGAGTCTGAAGACAAACTGCGCGCACTCTTCGCAGGCATGACGGACGTGGTCATCGTCTATGATGCGGACGGCCGGTATCTGGAGATCGCGCCGACCAAGGGGATAGATCTCTTCCGTCCCGCTTCCGAGATGCTAGGGCAGACCGTCACCGAATTGTATCCGCCCGATCAGGCCGGTGTGATCCTCGATCACATCCGCCAGGTACTGAAGACCGGACAACCAACGATCGTGGACTACAGTCTGCGTCTTCGAGAGGACGTGAGATGGTTCTCGGCCGCGGTCTCACCTCTGTCACCCAGTTCCGTTATTTGGGTGGCGCACGACATCACCGCGCGCAAACGGGCGGAAGACGCGTTGAAAAACAGTGATACACGCTTCCGCTCGCTGATCGAGAGCGGCCTGGACAACATCTCACTTCTGGCGGCCGACGGAGCCCTGCTGTGGGAAAGCCCTGCGGTCGTTCGCACGCTGGGCTACCGGCCAGACGAGTTCGTTGGTCACAACGTGCTCGAACTTGTGCACCCCGATGATTTGGGTCGGATCCGGGCTTTGCTGCGAAAGCTCATTCAAGAACCCGGAAGCCGCAAGAGCGGATCCATGCGCCTCCGACATAGCGGCGGTGCATGGCGTTGGGTCGAAGCGACAGCCACCAACTTGCTCAATGAACCAACCGTCAACGCGATCGTCCTCAACTATCGCGACATCACCGAGCGCAAGCGGGCGGATGAGGCGCTGGCGCAACAACACAATCTGTTGCGCACGCTGATTGACAATGTGCCTGACGCGATCTATGCAAAAGACACCGAAGGCCGGTTTGTGCTTGGGAATGTCGCCGTTGCGCGGGTCATGGGGGCAGCCACACCCGAGGATCTAGTTGGCAAGACCGATCAGGACTTTTTTCCAAAAGAGCTCGCAGCCGAATATTATTCCGCTGAGCAGAAAGTCATCCGGTCGGGTCAGGCTGTGATCAATCGGGAGGAACTGATCATCCACCCGGATGGCAGCCGGGGACACGTCCTGACCACCCAGGTACCCTTGCGGGACAGGGATGGCTCGGTGGTAGGACTGGTGGGCATCGGCCGAGACATCACCGAGCGCAGGCAGGCGGAAATCGAGCGCCAGACGCTTCTGGAGATCATGCAGGGGATGACGGTCACTGAGGACCTGAGACAATATCTAACCCTCGTTCATCACGCGATTGCAAAAGTGATTTATGCCGAAAACTTCTTCGTCATCCTCAAGAACAAGGGCACGGGGTTGTTTGAGGAAGTCTACTCGGTGGATAAGTACGATCCTGCTGCTCCGCCATCCTCGCTGGAGAACAGCATCTCCGCTCATGTTTTCCGCAGCGGCGAGCCGCTCCTGCTGACGCAAGCGCGCTTTGACGAAATGGCAGCGCGCGGCGAGGTGCAACTGGTGGGGGCTAACTCGCGCTCCTGGCTGGGTGTGCCCCTGATCACGTCCAGGGAAACGATCGGTGTAATGGCGGTTCAAGACTACGAGACGGACGGTCGCTATTCGAAGCGCGAACAGGAATTCATGGTTTCGATTGCCGCGCAGGTGGCTGCAATCGTCGAGCGCAGGAGGGCCGAAGAAGCGCTGCGAGAATCTGAGGGCAAACTGCGTTCCCTCTTCGCCGCTATGACCGACGTGGTCATCGTCTATGATGCTGACGGCCGCTATCTTGAGATCGCGCCGACCAAGGGGTCGGGTCTTTTCCGCGCCGCTTCAGACTTCCTGGGAAAGACCGTCGCGGAGTCATTTGCGCCGGATGAGGCGCGTTTCATCCTCGATGAAATCGGTCGGTCACTCAAGATCGGGGAACTGAGGGACGTCGAATACAGTTTGCGTTTTGGAGACCAGGTCAGGTGGTTCTCGGCCGCGGTCTCACCGTTGTCATCCAATTCCGTGATTTGGGTGGCCCACGATATTACCCAACGCAGGCAGGCGGAAGAACAAATCCGATCCCGTACGGATGAGCTCTCGAAGCTCTATGAACTCTCGCGTGCCCTGGCAAACGCCGGCGATCTGGACAAGGCCCTTGAGGTCATCAATCGCCAAGCAGTGGAGACTGTTCACGTGACCTTTGCCCGCGTCGCACTTCTGGAAGGCAGTGAGTTGGTAGTGCGGGCGGCCTATCCGGTCCGGGTGCTGGACCAAGACCTATCGGTCGGAAAGCGCGCGCCGCTCATGGATCTACCCTCCTGCCAACGGGCTCTGGCAACACATGAAGCGGTCATCCTTCATGGCAGCGATCCGGAAATCGGAAGCCAAGAGAGGGCGACCCTCCTCTTGGACTTCGCCCATACGCTTTGCCTGGTGCCTCTCAGCGTGGGCAGCGACCGGCACGGTCCAGGAACCGCCCTGGGCTTGCTCATGCTGGGTGAGGTGCGCAGTGACGAACGCGAGCCATTCACACCGGACAAGGTTCGCTTGGCAAGCAGTATCGGCGATCAAGCCGCGACCGCGGCCCGTCGCATCTTGCTCAGTGACGAGACCGGGCGTCGTCTGGGGCATCTCGCCGCGCTGCACACCATTGACCTGGCCATCAGTGGCAGTTTCGATCTGCACATGGTTCTGCAGGTTGTGCTGGAACAGGTCACTGCGCAACTTGGCGCGGATGCTGCGAGCTGCATGATGCTCAGCCCGCATACCCAAACGCTTGAGTACGCTGGCGGGCGCGGCTTCAGGACCGGCGCTATCGAGCGCAGCCGTCTTCTGCTGGGTGAGGGCCTTGCCGGACGCGCCGCACTTGAGCGCCGCACCCAGATTGCCGACCTGCCTGAAGCCGGAAGCGCGTTTGCGCGGGCTGGCCTCCTCAAGGACGAGGGGTTCGTCACATATATTGGAGTGCCGCTGATCGCCAAGGGCCAAGTCAAGGGCGTGCTGGATGTGTTCCAACGCCGGCACTTCGGGCCGGATCCGGAGTGGCTTGATTTTCTGGAAGCTCTGGCCGGGCAGGCCGCCATTGCGATTGATAGTGCCTCGCTGTTTGAGAATCTTCAGCGCTCCAACGTCGACCTGGGCCTGGCCTATGATGCCACCATCGCAGGCTGGTCGCGAGCCCTTGATCTGCGTGACAAGGAGACTGAAGGTCATACCCAGCGCGTGACAGAGATGTCGCTTCGCCTGGCCCGTCTTCTCGGTCTGCGGGATGAGGAATTGGTGCATCTCCGCCGAGGCGGGCTTCTCCACGATATCGGCAAGATGGGCGTCCCGGATGGGATCCTGCTCAAGCCGGGGCCGCTCACCGACGAGGAATGGGTGGTGATGAGGAAGCACCCCGTATTTGCCTATGAGATGCTCTCGCCCATTCGGTATTTGCACGCCGCCCTGGACGTCCCCTACTGCCATCACGAGAAGTGGGACGGCACAGGCTACCCACGCGGCTTGAAAGGCGAGCAGATCCCACTCGTCGCGCGCATATTTGCCGTGATAGACGTGTGGGATGCTCTCATCTCAGACCGGCCCTACCGCAAGGCTTGGACGTCAGAGAAGGCGCTGGAGTATATCCGGTCGCAGGCGGGAACGCATTTTGACTCCCAGGTCGTGCAAGTATTCCTTAAGTCGGATTTGCTCCGAAGATCGCAAGACCAAGTGAGCTAGAGGGGATTGGCACAGGCCAATGACATCGGCCCGCGGACCTCACCCGTGCGACGTGCACGGGTCTTTTCATGCCTTTTCATGGCATGCGCTGCCGCATTCTGAACTCTTAGGCGCCGTTAATGGTCGTGATGTATCCTGAAGCTAAGCTCAGGCATTAGCGTTGCTAAGATGAATACCCCTTCAGACCAGCCCGGTCCCAAGACATTGCATGGGGAAACCCGTAGTCTCGCGCTGCAGGCCGCCCAAGTGCGCGAAGCCCTGCAAGAGCTGAGGCCGCCCGACGTGCCTGCAGGCACGCTGCAAGATTTGACGCAGCTGGCAGACAGCCTCAGCCAGATTGGTCTCACGATGGGGGCCTTCGAGGCCGAGCACAGCAACATGCTGGCACTCGCTGAGATCAGCAGCGTCGTGAACTCCAGTCTGGAGCTCGACGAAGTCTTGCGGGTCGTGATGGACAATATTGTGCGCTTGACCGGTGCCGAGCGCGGCTTCCTCATGCTCCGCGATGAGAAGGGCGACATGGTCACCAGGGTGGCGCGCAATTGGGAGCAGGAGTCGATAGAATCTGACGAAGCTGCCACCAGCCGTACTGTCGTCCAACGGGTGATCGCATCGGGCGCGCCCATTGTCTCCACTGACGCGCAGGGGGATCATCGTTTCAGCGACCAGGCGAGCGTCGTGGCGCTCAATTTGCGCTCAATCGTGTGCGTACCGCTCAAGGCTAAGGGCGAGCTGATCGGCGTGATCTATGCCGATCACCGCCTCCGGACGGGCCTCTTTGCCCGAGCGGAACGCGACCTGCTGGCGGCGTTTGCCAATCAGGCCGCAATTGCGATTGAAAATGCCAGGCTGTTCGAAAAGCTGCGGCGCTCAAACGTCGATCTGGAACTCGCCTACGATGCCACTATCGCCGGCTGGTCGCATGCCCTCGATCTGCGTGACAACGAGACCGAAGGCCATTCCCAGCGTGTGACAGACCTGTCTCTTGGCCTTGCCCGCCTTTTCGGCCTCCGAGAGGAGGAATTGGTGCACGTCCATCGCGGTGCGCTGCTGCACGATATCGGCAAGATGGGCGTCCCGGATCAGGTCCTGCTCAAGGCGGGGCCGTTGACCGACGACGAATGGGTTGTAATGAAGAAACACCCGGCGTTTGCATATGAAATGCTCTCGCCCATCCAGTATTTGCGCGCGGCCGCGGACATTCCCTACTGCCACCACGAGAAGTGGGATGGCACAGGCTACCCGCGCGGCTTGAAGGGCGTGCAGATCCCGTTGGCGGCGCGCATCTTTGCTTTGGTGGATGTGTGGGATGCCCTCACTTCAGACCGGCCCTACCGCAAAGCTTGGAGTAGAGAGAAGGCGCTGGAGTATATCCGGTCGCAGGCGGGAACGCATTTTGATCCTCAAGTCGTGAAGGTGTTCTTGGAGCAATAAATCTCGCCGCCGGCTGATTATGTGGGATGCCCTCCGGCCGTCAATATCAGCCGGCAAAACAGCAGAAGACGACGCGGCAGGAACTCTTTCAGCGGCGTTGCCGGCTCGTCAGCCTCTGAGCAGTTGTGGAGCCAAAGAGGTCGGCTCCGAGCTTTAGGCCGGCCGCATCGAGACGCGGTGAAAAGAGCGGGCGAATGCCGGTGGCTCTGAATGCACCCATTACCTTGCCATCCGGCCGGACGCCGGTCTGCTCGAACTTGAAAATGTCTGAGAGCACGACGGTTTCCCCTTCCATGCCCGCGACCTCCGTGATGAAACTGATCTTTCTCGATCCATCCTTCAAGCGCGTCACTTGGACGATCAGATCCACGGCGGCCGAGACTTGCTGGCGAATGGCCTTGATGGGCAGCCCCTCGGCGGCCGAGAGCACCATGGTTTCGAGGCGCGCCAGCGCATCGCGGGGAGAGTTGGAGTGCAGCGTCGATAGAGAACCGTCATGCCCGGTATTCATTGCCTGCAACATGTCGAGTGCCTCACCGCCGCGGACTTCCCCCACCACAATTCGATCCGGCCGCATCCGCAGGGAGTTCCTGACCAGATCTCGCACCGTCGTCTCGCCACCACCGTCCACGTTGGCCGGTTTGGTTTCCATGCGCAGTACGTGCTCTTGCTGGAGCTGCAATTCTGCCGCGTCCTCAATCGTGATGATGCGTTCGTTTTCGGGAATATAGCTCGACAATACATTCAGCAGCGTGGTCTTGCCAGCTCCGGTCCCACCCGAAATGACGATGTTGAGACGGGCCAGCACACAAACATGCAGGAACTCCACCATGTTCGGCGTCAGTGTATCCACTTGAACCAGGCCATCGACGGTGAGTCTCTCCTTGGGGAATCTGCGGATGGTGATCGATGGACCGTCGAGTGCGACCGGCCGCACCACCGCATTGACGCGTGAGCCATCCGGCAGGCGCGCGTCCACCGTTGGGCTGTCAGCATTTACGCGCCGGCCGAGCGGCACAATGATCTGCTCGATGAGCCGCATCACATGTGCGTCATCCTCGAACTCCACATCGGTTCGGATGAGTTGTCCTTGCTTTTCGACATAGATTCTCTTGGGACCATTGACCATCACTTCCGTGACTTCGGGATCATCCAGCAATGGCTGGATCGGACCATAGTTCGAGGTGGCTGCCGGGGTCATGTGGCGTTCCCCTTCGATTCTGACAGATCGGGCATGACCCACACAATCTGTGAACGTCTCACCGCCAGGAAGCGTACTTGGAATGACACCTGGCCGTCCGCTTCAATCACCGTTGCATCCGTCATGGCCAGAAAAGGCTCTTCCCGATCCAACTCATCCTTGAGACGCTCGCCCTCCCGCACATGTACGTTGCCGCGCACCAGCTGGCCTGCTGTCTGCATGGTGACTTGCACAGCAACCTTGGGCACAATATCGGTGAAGAACTTCCCTTTTTCGTCGAACTCAAGAGACATATCGTCGCCTCCGCCCTCATTGGGCCTGCAAGTGTGTTG